>NZ_JCACCM010000160.1:0-10514 GCF_059501405.1 Myxacorys sp. | reverse complement strand
CTTTGCCTCAAACGCGACTGCTATTATCTGTAGCATGTATTGATCCACTTGGTACGAGTGGAACGCACTGGCATTCGAGGGGTTGAAGCAATGCATGAAACGATGGTTTACATCAGTTCGCTTGCGGCAGATGCCGCAAAGTCGGGATTCACGATCAGAGAGCCGGAAATTGGCTCGAGTTTACGACTCGCTACAAACTTTTCAGGAATAATTTTGACGGAGAAGCTTACCAACTTTGCCTAAACAAAGGGATGCGACACACTGCCTATCCGGCATAATTTCTTATTTTAGATAAAAGGAAGTTTCAAGCTCTACCTGCCTCCTCTAGGCGGTTTTGTGATGTCTATAATTTCCATGCGAAAATGAGTTCACTCGTCCTATAGAACCCATTTGAGATCTTTTCCCGTGATACTTGGCTTTGAAGGAAGCCGTTACTCTGCGATCAATGGTAGAGCCTTCCTAGCAAAACCGTTTTCTGCCAGAAAATGGAGAAAACCAGCTAGCTGCAAGGCTTGTAGTTTCAGGATTAGATCTCAAATGGGTTCTATACAGGAGTAGGGCAAAACGTTGAGGATAGGATGTCGTTTCTTCCACGCTCATTTACCGTTCCCAGACGGGTTGTGACCCACCAATTCTGCCTTCGCTCCATTACTATTCACGACGTGATCAAAGATTTTGACGCGGTCATGTCTAGTCGCGAGCATCTGTGGGCCCGCTTTGGAGCAGCATGGGGATGGCCATCTGCAGCTATGACGATCGAGCAAGATCTGATTGATTTAGGTTGGCACCAAAAGGAGTTTCAGCTCCGCTCCTCATTCAACTATGCGGTCATGTCGCTAGATGAAGCGCGGCTGTTGGGCTGCGTTTACATTGATCCACCAGCCGGGGCAGAGATGGATGCGCAGGTTGCTTACTGGATTCGCAGCAGTGAATTAGCGTCGGGCTTAGAAGCAGACCTGGGCGCATTTGTGCGCCAGTGGATGACGGAGGTCTGGCCGTTTAAGCAGGTGGCTTACCCGTACAACAAAGAGTAAGACGGTGAGGTGGGGGTGACGGCTGCGATCGTGGGTGCAGCTAACTTGTCAAAAATTGCCCGGACTATCTGTAGTTGGTATTAATTGATTTGGTATGAGAAGCGTTTCTCTAAAATTGAACTTCTGCCGGGTGCGGCAGTTAACCAAGATTTAAAAGAGTGAATTCAGCGATAACGGATGAGATGAGCGGTGGTAGACAGTCTTAAGCGAAGCACCATGATCTTAAAAATCCGCTCCATCGATTTGTTATCTTGTGCTACTTCATACTGCTTCTGATGCAACTTATTTCTGTGGATATGTTTCGTCGACAAGTTGCTGAAAGGACAATAGAGTTTGTTGATGGCGCTCACCTGCTACCCAAGTGAAATCATCATGTCCTGCCCCTGCTACCCAAAGAGACATTTTGGGTTCAGACGCAGCGTTGTAGAGGGTTTGACTATGCTGAATCGGAATGGTTTGGTCAGCTTGACCATGCATCACAAGAATAGGGCAACGAACTTTTGGCAGTTTGTCGAGGTTAGAGAACTTGTCAAAGGGGAGTAAGGAAAACGGTACAACGACCCGGAATGCAGATGTGAATGTACTCTCTAAAATCAAACCACCAACAGAATGCCGAGATGCTAGGTCGGTCGCTGATCCTCCTCCTATCGATCGACCGTATAGGATGATCTGCTCAGGCGGTATTTTGAGTTGTTGCGTCAGATATCTATAAGCAACATCAGCATCTTGATAAGCATTATCCTCGCTTGGCTTACCATCGCTGGTTCCGTAACCTCGATAGTCATAAGCAAAAACACTAAATCCCCAGCTATTCAGGCGTTCTAACACAGGGCGAATATCCCCTAGATCTTCTGCATTTCCATGAATATAGAGGAGAGTATAGGCAGCTTCAGCATTCGGCAAATATACTGCTGATATCTTTTCAGTACCAGCGACAGGGATTCTAAGAATATCTTTTGTATTCTGGTAGGTAGCAGGCTGAGGTAAAAAGATCATGCTATCCGCTCGAAAAAAGACATAGAGCGCAAAAAAAGCGTAAATAAATAGCAACGATCGCACTAACCTCTTCCAACTAAGTTCCCCAATCAGCAGTTTCTTTAATGGCAAATAGCGCATACATGTACCTGCTCACCCCAGTAACCTAGTTCTTCCCGGAGCCCCTTGCCGTCTAATACCAAGATAAGCGGCAGCTGACAACGTTCGCACCCTCACTAAAGATCCCTCAACAGTCCGCTTCATCGACTTGTTAGCTGGTTTTTGCCATCAAAAGCTTCCACAAATGATGACATCGCTTTCATAGGCATTGCTTATATTATCTCATTGCTCTATTTCATCGCTCTTACCAGTGGTCTCCAAACTGCTTTCAGTACAGGGTTTGTAAAAACTAATGGCGCGGTAATTAAGTTGCCATGGAAGTTCTTCAGTCATGGTTTTCGATCTAGTCCTTACTCTCGAATTGTCTGCTCGATCACGCACAGAGCGTCGAGTTTCAACGATCCAACCAGAAACGTTATTTGCTGAAGGAGATAACAACTCTTGCAAAACCACAGAGTCAACTTTAACCTTCCATGGGCAAGGAGACTGTCCCCATAAGCTAGAGATTACTTGACCCGTCTCTGGCAGTACTTGTAAGCGCAACTGTAGTGCCACAGCACTGTGATTTCGGACGATCAAGTCTTTATAGCCATAGGAGATCGAAGCATCTTGACCAAGCTGGTAAAAGCGATCGCTCCCGTAAGCATCGATGCTATGGCAATGTCGCTCCAGGATCTGGCAACCTGAAACCAAAAACGTATGAAACAGGTTGGTAGCAATTAAGCATAGTCCGCCACCAACTCCCGTCTGCACTTGACCGCGCACAAACACGGGTCCTGCCTTAAACCCATTACTTAAGGTTGGATCGCCTACGCAGTTACAGAAGCTGAAGATTTGCCCAGGATTAAGTTGAAGTTGGTGAATTTTGCTTGCAGCCAGTTGCAAGTTTATGACACGATTTTTCCGAATTTCTGGACTACCACGCTTTGGGATGGCTGTGACGGAATCACACCATAAATGAGGGTAAAGATATGACTGATGAGGAGTTTGTTGCCGAGCATAAAAAAAAGGGTAGCCACGAAGCAGGCTCCTAGCGTACTTGAGGCTAATACGTAGAGATCGTTTCCATTCTTTCAAAGCGGCGACTCCTTTCCTTTATTTATGTACCTAACAGATTTGATAGATATCAAGCAATTCCGCTTCTAGAGTAAAAGCTAATGGTTCTGGTCAGCGGTTGCCAATAATTTTGCAACACCACAAGCAATTTCATTCAATCCACTGCACCAGAATCGTTAGGCGGTTGGCTGATGTTTTGCTGTTGCACTAACTCAATAAATCTTTGAATGGCTTTTAGGTATGACTGCTCCCCTGGCTGATAAATTCTTACATGATCCGCACCAGAGATAATCAACAATTGTTTTGGCTCAGGAGCAGCATCATATAGACGTTGGCTCATCTCAGACGGTACAACTGAATCAGCACTGCCGTGCAGAAACAAAACAGGAACCCGAAGCGATCGCACTTTGGACAGCGAATCAAATTGCTCCGTCAGAAGCAACCCAACCGGGAAAATCTGGAGAACTTTTCTGTGCCCAATCGCCTCTAGCATCGAGGTAAATGAACTTTGCATGATTAACCCACCTGCTTCTGGATGTCTTATCGCTAAGTCCAGCGAGATCGCTCCTCCTAGAGACTCGCCATAAATCAAGATTTGCTCTGGTGGTATCCGACGCACATTCCGCAAGTAATTCCATGCGGCTTGGCTGTCCTGATAAACCTACGACTCACTGGGAAAATCTCCCTCACTCAGACCATGCCCTCGATAGCCAAACACCAGTACCGAAAAACCTAGCTGCCGAAAGGCTGACACGCGAGCCAGATAATTGCAGTCCCCCATGTTTCGCCCAACCCCACAAAGATATAGCATCACTTTGGGAGAAGTCAGAATGTTGGTAGGTTCATTAGGTAAGAGAACAACGTTTTCTGATTTTGCAGAAGCAGGAATCCACCAGCCGTGTAGTCGTGCTTGAGAACCTGAAATTGGTATCGAGGCATCTTCGTAGGGGAGGTTGAAGTCTGAGGCATCAGGTCGCAGCGACAGTTCTAATGCCGGGCGATAAATTAGACTACGCTGCCATACAAGTAGAAATAAACAGGTTGACAAGTAAGCAAGTGCAAGCACCGCTGTCATAACAGTTAAAAGCCGCTTCCGTTTTCGAGAGTCCTTATTTGACCTGCTGATCACGGCCTTTACTCTAATTGGCAATTTCAACGTATCACATCAAGATTAGTAGCGGTAGTTGATATCGGCTTACACAGATAGCTTACAACTACGCCCCCAACCGAGAAACGAAGCCGTCTAACGCTGAGTTCAGCCGCGCCTGAAGCGCAGTGAGGAACGAACGGAGTGTGAGGCGTCGACTGCAACGACTGGTTATGCTGCGGTTGGTGCCTCATGCCTACACTTCTTCCGCGAGCGGCTTTCTGACGTTCTTGATGAAGCGTCTCTCACAGGCGCCAAACTCTCGATAGTTGGTTCTAGCTTGCGTAAGGTTGAGCCAACCGTTTAGCCCGCCTCGAAGTACATCGGCGTCTTGTTCATCTTGTCCATCATCTTCCCAGAAACAGACGGAGCAGATTTCATATCCGCCGCGCTCACCTAGTGTTTTACAACCGCAGCATGGGCAACGGTAATCAGCCTCTTCCCGTTGTGGCTCCATAACGAAATGATTTTCTAATCCGTCCATGTACCACTCGAACCATCGTTTACGCCGTTCGAGTTCTTCTGGACTTGGTTCATTTGTTTCTGAGTTCATGGTTTAGGTTTAACGCAGGTAGCAAAGCCGCACGCCGCAGCAAAACTATTATTTGGACTGAAAGTTTCCGCCTAGGATCCCAAATTTAGTCACTTAGCCCGAATCTTTCCCTCCAACTTGGTAAACTGAATGGGAAGCCCTGACCTCAGAAACAGGAGAGTTCAGGGCAGAACGAGCAAAACTTAGCTTTTCGGGCTAACGTAAAAATCAGGGGTTAAGCAGCGCAATTGTCCAAAAATTAGTCAAAATCACAATTCGCAAGTGAGGCTATGGTGAGCTGCTGCTGAAATTTATATCTGGTGCTTTTTCCTCCCGGTAGATAGGGGGCGATTGTACCGAGAGTAATACAACATCTTCATTAGGCGTACTAAAGCCGTGGCTAACTCCGGCAGGAACGTAAATTGTATCGCCGGCTCTAACCCAATAATTTCTGTTCTCTAGAGTGACTACACCAGTTCCTTCTAGAATATAAACAAAGGCTTCAGAGGCTGCATGAATGTGTGGCTTCAACGAAGACCCCTTGGCAATTCTCACATGATCGAAACCGATAGTAGAAAGCTTTCCATGGGACAACAATCGAGTGATGGTAGCTCCAAAAAGCGTCTCGCTGTTAAACTCTGTCAGGTTTTTTATCTCGGTTCTGGTTGCTTGGGTAATCATTTTTCTACGCTCCACTTAATTCTCAGTGCGGGGCGGCATAGCTCATCAGCAACAGTTAATTTTTCGGATCAACAAGGGATCGAATTAACCTTCTGTGTAGCGGGTTCGGTACAGGGCTTTTGATAAGTACACTATAGAGCACCGGCACTCGACAGACAGCCGTTTGTTACGGGCTGTGATGATTTGACCGCCAGGTTCGCTGTGAGCGAACCTGGCTCACTTTTGAGGTGATTTTTGGGTTGTGCCACAGAGATGATAAGGCAAGATGTCGGCTAACAGATTATTTATCGCTTTAACAGATGAATGGCGTCCGCTCATAACCTGCATCATCAAGTTGGCTCAATGAGGTGTAATTCTCCCAGCATCCCTCACAAGCTAGGATTAGCAATCACTTCAACTGAGAACTTTACGTGTAAGATTTTCTCTTTGGATAATATCAATCTGTTAAACCGACAAACAACTTTTAATCGACAGATCGTGCGGGGCAATGCGTAAGCCAATCGCACCCTCGACAGCAACTCCAATCTCTATCGCTTCACCCCTTCAACCACGCTGACAAAGTTCTGTGTCGGCACAATCTGGGTCAGCTCGAATCCGACAGCTTCAAACAGCGCTCGATATTCCGCCTCGGTGCGTTCTTTGCCACCCGGAGCCATCACCAGCATATTCACATCTAATAACTTGCCCATGAAGGGTGCGTTGCCGGGAGGAATCACCTGTTCAACCACCAGCACTCTGCCGTTTTCTGCCATTGCAGTGCAGCAATTTTTCAAGATAGCGATTGACCGCTCATCATCCCAGTCATGAATAATGTGTTTGAGCAGATAGGCATCGGCTCCAGCGGGCACAGATTGGAAGAAACTTCCCGCTACTAGCTGGCAGCGATCGACAACGGCTTCCTGAGCGATCTGCGGCTTTGCTCGTTCAATCACTTCGGGTAGATCAAACAAAATGCCTTCCATCTGGGGATTTGCCTTCAGAATCGTGGTGAGGAAGCTGCCCTGTCCCCCCGCCACATCCACCAAGCGACGAATCGATGAGAAATCATAACTAGCCATCACTGCCGCAATTTCTGCACTGGAGAAGCTCGTCATGGCTTGGTCAAATACATTAGCGGGTTCGGGATTTTGAGCATAATACTCAAACACATTCATGCCAAAGAGATTTTCGGCGTTGCTGAATGAAGGGATGAGCTAACTTGGGACAGGCACATCCCAGAATTTGAGATAGTGCAGTAACAATCGTTTACCCCTAAGGGGGAACTGCTTCGCAACGAATACCCCAACATTTCCTCAGATTTGGAGTAGCACAGCGTCTTGCGGTGCAGTCGAGCCAGATAGTGTCGCAATCGAGTGTTTTCAGATTCAACTCGGGTCATGTAGGTCTTACTCACAATCTGATCACCGTCTGGTATAAAGCCAGGATAAACACTCCACCCATCCGTCACATAGAAGTAGCATTGCCATTGGGCAACCATTGCCCACAACGGCTCAAACGTTTGGGCACTGTGGTCACCTAACACCCAGCCTAAAATCCCAGACCTGAAATGGTCTACAGCTGTCCAGAGCCAGATTTTGTTTTTTTAGATCCAACAAACGTTTCGAGTTCATCCAGTTCCCCCACGTCAGGCACTGCTTCTGGAGCGTAAGCAACAGGCAGGTGCTTCCCGACTTGCTTGAGCCAGTGAATGACTGTGGTGTGATGCACCCCTTTGACCCGTTCAATAGCCCGAAATCCCATGCCATTGGTGTACATCAGCAAACATTCGCGTTTGACGTCATCGGAGTAGCCTTGGGGTGGCTCATAGTGATCCAAGAACTGTCGCCCACAATCGACACAAATGTGATTTTGTTTCCCTTTCCTCTTGCCATTCTTACGGATATGAGTGGACTGGCATTCCGGACACTGCATCGCAAATGACCTCAATTCATCTTCCTATTATGCAACGCCAGATTTTCAAATCCACTCTCGCCGGTCTGAATACTGTGCAAAATATTGCCCCAACTGTTGTAGTGTTCGCGGTCGCCCATCATGATAGAGGCACCCCGAATCGATTCGGGAACATCACTGCGTAAACAATGGGCGAACGGCGTGAGCCCAAACTGCCTGGGTTCAGTCTCGGCAAATACGCCTACACTTGCCAGAGCACGGAGCAAGCGGTAGAGGGACGATGCATCGGATTGAGTGAGCGTTGCCAGTTCATCACAACTTTTTTCACCGGCTTTCAAGAAATCCGCAATTCCCAGTTTGGCAGCGGCATAAATACACTGCGATATCCAGTAGCTGGATGCCATTTGTAGCATCACCATAGAAGGGGAAGGCGTATCCAGGAATTGAGCAGCAGGAGTGCCTTCATTTGTGGGCAACGATGTGTTCATAGTTGTTGTTTTCGAACGCCAACGTGATTGTAACTATCGACTGGCTCCCAGTACAAGCCGAAGTAGGCTGCCGTTTTTGCAAGCTTCAGGGTCGTGTCTTTGTCCCGTTCTCTCAATCAGTAAGGAGTTGAATCTTCCCAAGGTGTCACATACTGCCCGCCCATACTTCCTTAAACGACAGGTGAAGCTGCAAAAGCTAACCGATAACGTGCGAGGCATCGCGTCTGAACTGCACTCAATTGCAGCCGGAGACGCGGGTGAACTCTTCTGTGCCAATCATTCGGATTTATGCCTCACCGATGCGATCGTGCACGGCAAACTTGTGTACTTTATGCTGCCACGTCTAGAAGAATCGGAAGGTGCAGCGCGGATGCTGAAGGTGTTTCGCGAAGATCTAGAAGTCTCGATCGGGGAAGTCACCTTTAACCAGAATGTGCGGCTCGAAGATCCGCATCTAGTGATTATTGATGAAGGAGGGTCTACCTTTTCGCCGACCTGGGCAAATCTGTTTGAACTCGCGCGTAAAGGACGGTTCGAGCTGCTATTCGGGGCACAGTCTATCGCAGGGTTAAGCGATCACTCGCTAGGACTAAGCCCTGCCTTCTTCGAGCGGGTGATGGCGAACGTGAATCTAAAGGTCGCCATGCGGATTGGCGACAACACCACCTCCGTTGAACTCTCGAAATAGCTGGGCAAGACAACGGTGCTCAAGAAATCGACCAGTCGATCAAAGTCAAAAGGAAGTGCCACCTCCGCCGTTTCTCCCCTGTTTGATGGCACCGCTAAGCGTCAGTCGGGACGCTCTTCTACCGAAAATTTTTACGAGGAAGAAGAGAATTTTGTCTCTGCCGATGAACTCAAATACGGCTTAAAGGCTGAAAAAGGACTTGCCTGGATTGACTTAGGGGGTAAACTCACCAAAATGCGAGCCTTGTGGGTTGATTTTGATCTGCCTCAAAACTGGACTGGACGTAATTGCGTGCTTCTGTTGGACCCTCGCGAGCGAGATGCCCTCTCCTTGGCAACTTGGGTCAATCGCGAGGTGGTTCAGCGCGAAACGCTCAATGAAAAAATGACCGAGCCTTCCGTCCCGAGCCTGCGTCAGGGACGGACGCAGCATTAACCCGACCAGAAAGTCGAATCCCCTTCTCTCGATCAAGCCTTCAAGATTTCGCTCAATGCTAGAAACAATCGTCATCCCCGTCATGGCAATACCGTTGCCGTGACTTCCGTCCATCATCGGGAGGAGCGTTCTGCCAACGCACACCCTCGTAAGCCTTCGCCCCGACTCTCTTCCAAGAAAAACTTCCGACGATGAAAAGATATCCTTCGCTCAGAGCGAGTAGACCAGCCGAACTACCATTACGCGACCCGCGAAATCTTTCCTCGCAACTCGTTGAGGGGGACATTAACAACCGCAGCTAACTCTTCCCACTGCTCCAGCGTCATTGTGGGCTGCACTTGTCCCCGCTCCCAGGAGCGGATTGTTGACACACAGACGCCTAACCGAACTGCTAACCGCTCTTGTGTGAGGTCAGCTTCTTGTCTTAACTCTTTCAGCCAAGTCGCGTTAACAGCCTGCTGCATACCCACCTTGAATTTCACCGTTGATTGCCACTGCTAGATTCTAGCGGATGCGCTCCATTATCCCCTGTATCACTAGGTTCTGGCAAAAATCTTTTCAAAAAAGTCTTCTCGTAGACTCAGGCAACGTCTGCTTAAAATCTCAAAACCTTGATGAAGTGGTGATCCAGAGTTACAGGACTACTTTCTACCTCTAATTTCTACAGGTGGATCATCACTTTGAACTCTAACGGTGAGCAATAAAGGTAATGCTTTAGCATACTCGATTGCCAGAACAGTTCGGAAAACGTTTACTCCGAATTCTCGGGCTGGAATGCTACGGCAAACAGCAAATTCTCGTTGAAACCGAGCGGCTCCTGCTTCAGCTTTCTTGGGATGGCTCTGGGGAAGACGGATGGATTACTTCAACCGATCGATTAAATAAAGGTCTATCCCCCGCTTCTGATATCGGTAGCACCCGCACTTCAACTTTCATATTGCTAGGGATTACCCAACGCAAGTGGCGATCGACTACCATTTCAATCCTGGCTCTGAGGGCTTCGTCTTCAGATAGGAGTACCCGAATGGATCGTTCTTGAGCAGATTCCCGAAAGTCTTCCTGCTGAGTATCGTAACTATCCGCGTCGCTGTCTTCGCTAGGCGAAAAGAAGGAGGCTTCCAACAGGTCCGCTAATGTACCAGGGTCTAGAGAATGGTGACGAGCGATCGCAATCGTCACCTCCTCAATGGAAGGCAAGTAGGATGCCTCATCAGTTTTGCTAAACCCCAGATCGAGCGGCAGCCAGAGTTCTGTATCTGAATGACCTGCCTGTTTCAGGATCGCGATCGCTGTAATGTGCTCCACGGTCACTGCCATCATCTGGGAAAATAACTCCGCAAATTCGTCTGGGGTGAACACCCAATCCGCTATCTGAATTTCAAACTGAGGGGAGATAAGCTTAGGCAATACATCGTATAGCGCTACGCGAGTACGTTAGGACAATGCCTGAAGGCGGCATCGACACAAT
>NZ_JCACCM010000159.1:0-10672 GCF_059501405.1 Myxacorys sp. | reverse complement strand
ATTGGTTCATCTTATCCGCTTTATCTGTAGCAGGCATTAATTGAGATGGTATTAGGCGATCGCGGGTATTACTTGAGCATGATTAGCTTAAGAAGCAGGCAAATCAATTGCATCCTCAAAACCGTTGCTATTAAGCTTCCAGATATTAGTTAATCCACGAGTTGGATCGTACCAAAGAATATCCAAGAAACCGTCCTTATTAAAGTCTGCGAAACCGTTAATTTGCCAGTTTACGGTACTAGCTTCTGGGAGATTTAGGTAAGTAATATTGCTTGCACTGTCAGATTTCCAGATAGCAATTTGATGAGTTGCTGAGTTATGCCAAAGAATGTCTGCATTGCCATTGCCATCGAAATCAGCAAAGGCTTGAATCTGCCAGTCAGTTCCAGCCACAGGAGGCAACATCACAGATGTGAACGTTCCTTTGGCATTGAGTTCCCAAATGCTAACCAAGCCTCGGGTAGAGTCATGCCAGAGAATATCGGCCACTCCATCACCATTAAAATCTGCAAAGCCTTTAATCTGCCAAGTTTCACCAACTATTGCTGGTACATTAAGATACGTGATATTGGCACCATCTAGTTTCCAAATGCTAACTAAACCTCGGTTTATATCGCGCCATAGGATATCCGCCTTGCCATCACCATCAAAATCGGCAAAGTTCTGAACCTGCCAGCTGTCACCAGCAGTTTGCGAGAGGTTGGTAAATGAAACTGTACCTAAGTCGTTGAGCATCCAAATGCTAACACCACCTGTTTTGGAATTGTGCCAGAGTATGTCAGCGAATCCATCGTTATTGGAGTCAGCGAAGCCTTTGATTGTCCAGTCTGCACTGGGTTCCGCCGGCAAGTTGAGATAAGTCACATTGTTGTTGACATCTAGTTTCCAGATACTGACTTCGCCCGTGTTAGAGTTGCGCCAGAGAATATCGGCAACTCCATCGCGATTAAAATCAGCCGTTTCTTCAATCTTCCAACCTGAAGAGGGAGCGTTGAGGCTGGAAACCGCGATCGCAGCCGTCTCGACTGCACTACTAAACGCACTTATCCCACCATTCAAAGAAGCGTTGACACCTGTAGTACCATTGGCAGCACCATTTGTGATATCCCAAGCACGGAAGGAGAAGGTTGCATTTCCAACAAAGTCAGCATTTGGCACAAATCGCACTCGTGTATCGGTCTGAATGACGACTTGGTTGAAGAAAATCGAGCTTTGGGCTGAGGTTGAGGTGTCACCTAAGAAGACAAAGTTTTTGAGACCATAGGGGCTAGGGAAACCGTCGGGAGATGTCCAAGTTCGGTAGTCCCGCAATGCGCCTGTTAGCACTTGCGTACCATTAGCAAATAGTTGATAGGTTGTTCCCTGGATCTTGATCATGTAGTCGGTCAGTTTGTTGGTGTTGAATGCGATCGCTTCAGCCCCAACAAACTGATTATTAACATCCAAGCTCTGAGCAAATATGCGACCATTGCTCCCGTCAAACTGAACTCCTAGTTCAATGCCCTGATTATCGTCACCGAGGAGAATCACGGCGACACCACGATCGGGATTGGTATGAGATTCGGCTAAAACTTGCAGGTTAAAGGACAGGCTGTAGCCTTGAGCGCGATCGAGGACAGGAAACGTAGGATTCTTCAGCGATTGCGATAAATCAGGATTGATTGTGTAGTTGCTGTAACCTGCATAAGTTTCGAGATTAGCAGTTGAGTTGAGTAGTGTTCCGTTCACACTAGCTGTTTGACTGGCGTTACCGGGTACAAATGGTGGAACACCACTGTTGTTTTTCTTCAGATTGTTGTAGAAAAACCAATTCTGCTGATCGGGAGCATTACCGAGGGCTGATGTATAGAGAGGCGTTGCACCCAGCAATGTTGCAGCCGTATCAGAGACATTGCCTAGATCTGTCCAGGTTGCGCCGCCGTTGGTAGAGAACTGCCATTTACCGTTGCTGTTGTCGGCTCCAGTGAGGGCGATCGCTTTCACTGCGCCAAAATCTACGTCTGTGATACTCGTACCAATCAGATCAGAAACGCTAATTCCTGTAGGGTTAGAAGCATTTTCGTAAATGCTCGGCAACATTGGCGAACCGCTAGTATTAAGAACAGGCGAATCATTGACTGAATTGACATTCAGGGTCATTGTTGCATCCGTAGTGCTAAAGACTTGACCATCGCTAACTTTGAATTTGAAGTTGGCGTAGTTGAAGCCGTTTGCATTTGCAACAGGTTGGAATTTGAGCTTAGGAATGTCAGCTAAGGTAATGATTTGATTCGTAGTGACAGCTTCACCCGTATCTTGAGTATTGTTACTGTCGGCATCTAGGAAAAGCTGACCAATTGTTGATAGTTGAGTCAGTTGTACCTGCTGCAAGGTCTGACTACTAGAGGTAGAGAATTTAAAGTCAGAGGCTTGAAAGCTATGAGTACTGCCTTCATCTAAAGTAACGCTGCTTGCTTGTGCAGTTAGAGGAGCATTCGGATTTCGGAGTGAAGTAATGTAAGTACTGTTATCTCCTCCATTAGGCAAACCGAGCGTGCCTGACGGGGCAAAAGAAAACTTAGTTGAATCAGTGGTTTGGCTTCCATTTCCATTGAATTGAGTAATGAGGTCAGCGTTTGTGACATTAAGTTTAATTGTCGCTGCGTCGCCAAATGCACCGAAGGCAGCATCAGATTTGTATGCAATAGAGTGAATTGATGTTGTTCCAGCATTACTACTGTCAATCCAAGCCGCATCTTCAGATCCTGCAAAATTGCCACTTGCGCCCGTGATGTGTAAGCCACCAAATTTTAACCGGACATTCCACTGCTCATCTGTGCCACCGAAGATTGGGTTATAAGTGGTGTCTTCAGCAGAAACTACACTGGAACCTGCAACTACAATGATGGTTCCTGCCTTGAATGTGGGTGCAATGCTAGATAAATTACTAAGACTGTAGATTCCTAATTTGCTGAAAGTTGTGCCGTTTGAGTCACCAAAGAAGAAATCTTCAAGTTGCGTTGCTGTTAGATCAGCGGTAAGCAAAAACTCAATGTATTCACTATCTGTAAAACTTCCTGCTGTGCGCTGGAATTCGTTGATAATAATGTCACCGAGTGTTTGAGAGTACTGGCTCATTGCCGTTTGGTCCAACACCTCTGCAGCTTCAATGGCTCCAGTGCGATATTCTAAATTCCAGTTGCCGCCCAAGCTGTTATTACCTGTCACATTGTCAGACGCAGCGACATCGGCTCCGGTTAGCTGAGCTAACTGTTGAACAAACGTCCGACCTGTCACTCCTTGTGCCACATCACAGCCATACAGCAGAATATCAGCATTGGTTGTCAACGCCTTCGCCCAAGACTGAAACTGAGAGGAGTAGCGCTCAAGATCGCTTGAACTTAACCAATCTGACCCTAACTTCAGGCTCCCAGTAGATCCATGAGAGAGAATGTGTACGCTGGAAATATCTGCTCGTCCCGTCAAAGTTTGAGTGATTTGCGCGATGGCTCCGCCAGTTTTCTCAGAAATCGCATCTTGACTCGAATCTAAAACATGAACCTCTGTATTTGGCTGAACTCCTGCTAGCAGGCTTTGATAGTCATTGACACCTGTATCGATAAATAGAAGGCTAGTTGCGCCAGAAGCCGCAGATTTAGGACTAGAGGGCAACTCAAGTAATGGATGAGAGATGCGATCGCTTGAGGTATTTGGGGTAGAGGTGAGGCCTGTAGTTGATGAGTGCTCAAAGTTCATAAGTTTCTGAATTGAAGGTGAAAGGTGCAGACTGATCAGCAGAGGTTTGCTACTCTTAATCGGAGATTATTAAGCGGAATTCTTCTAACGAAATATTTAGAAAATGGCAATCATCGACATAAAACCACTCTGAGCTAGACGAACCTAGCGAACTTCTACGGAAAAGAACGGAGACCAAAACCGTTGCTCTGTAAATTCACTGGTTAGGAAATAATTAAAAGAAAAGACAGGTTTAGAGAACCTGTCTTAGCAAGTGATATAGAGAGTTGACTTACGAATCAAGCGCGATCGCGGTGTACGCATTACCATTCAGTTTCCAAATCGTGCTGCGATTGGTACTAAGGTTACGCCACAAAATATCAGCTTTGCCGTCTCCGTCGTAGTCTGCCGTTCCTTCGACCTGCCAATCGAAATTCGTTACGCTCTGAAGCTTCGTGGTGGTGTGGCTACTGCCGTTTAGAACCCAAATGTGATTTTCACCGGTGCTGAAGTTACGCCACAAAATATCAGCTTTGCCGTCTCCGTCATAATCTGCGCAGCCTGCAATCTGCCAGTTAGAAGCCGTTACGCTCTGAAGCTTCGTGGTGGTATGACTGCTGCCGTTTAGAACCCAAATGTGGTTTTCACCGGTGCTGAAGTTACGCCACAAAATATCGGCTTTGCCATCTCCGTTATAATCTGCTGTATTCACGATTTTCCAATTGAAATCTGCTACGCGATCTAATTTTGTCGTGGTATGACTGCTGCCGTTTAGAACCCAAATGTGATTTTCACCGGTGCTGAAGTTACGCCACAAAATATCGGCTTTACCATCTCCGTTATAATCTGTTGTACTCGCAACCTGCCAATTGAAATCTGTCACACTATTTAATCGCATTGTGGTATGAGTGCTGCCGTTGAGCAACCAAACGAGGTTCTCACCGGTGCTGAAGTTACGCCACAAAATATCGGCTTTGCCATCTCCGTCGTAGTCTGCCACCCCTTTGATTTGCCAATTAAAATCGGCAACTGACGTTAAATTGGTCTTGGTGTAGCCACTGCCACCAACTTGCCAAATCTGAACTGCTCCAGTTTTGAAGTTGCGCCACAAAATATCGGTGGTCTTGTCGCCATTAAAATCAGCGTTACCCAAGATTTCCCAGCTTGACTCTTCATCATCATTGACGATCGTGGCTGTACCAACGCTGCCATTAGCAGCAAGGATGCCATTATTTGCATTCAAGAGACGAATCTGGAACGTTTCGTTCGACTCAACTCTCGTGTCTCCATTGATGTTCACCGTAATCGCTTTGCTCGTTTCGCCTGGCGCAAAGGTCAGTGTATTTGACAGTGGCGAGTAGTCTCCCTCGCTAGCAAACGCACTGTCATCAAACGTCGAATATGTCACACTCACAGGCAGATCTGATGCAGTGCTCAGCGTGACGGTGAATAAGGCTTGAGCCGTACCATTATTTCCCTCAGTGATGCTGACATTGTTGATTGCGATTTCAGGCTGATCATTATCTTCAATCGAAACCTCAACTCCATTTCCATTAATCGTATACTCAGGCGCATTCTTGACATTAAAAAAGAGCGTTTCTCGCGTTTCTGCTTGAGCATCATCAACTGGTCTGACATTCAAGTACACGGTATCCAATCCATCAGGTATTGTGACCGTCACCACCGAATCTACGATACTAATTCTGCCAGCATCGACGCTGAGGATATAATCATTAACACTTGCAGTGCTACTCGGACTGATCTCAAGTTTGACGACTAAACTACCGATTTTGTTGTTACGTCTTAGTTCAAGCATTGCCCGATCGACGGGAACGCTTGATTCTGATGCATATTTATCCAATCCATACAAACCAATAACAGAATTGCTGGGAGCGGTGTTGACGGGTTGGGTAGAAAAGCCAGAAATTTCGATGATTTGGTTGCGATCGCCAACGTACAAGCTATAGCCACTTCCTGATGAAGACGCTCCAAAAACCAAATCAGAAGTAAACGAACCTGTGCTATCGAAGCCAGACTGGAACACCTGAGTGATGCCAGAGGTTGTTGAGATGCGAACAATGTCGGAACCTGACCGAGTGTAAAGAAACTCGCCATTAGGATCGATGGCAAAGTTTCTGGCGTTGTTGACCGACGCTACTAGATTTGTCGCTCCGGTCGATGCATCAATCGAGAAGAACTGTCCATTTGCAGAGTAGTAGTATCTATCTTTAACCGGATCAAACTCCAAACTAGATGGTGAATCAGGAAGGTTGCCAATTTTCAGCCGATTACTGCCTGTCGTTGGATCGTATTCTCGGAGTTCTCTCGTCGTTCCTCTGCCCGAAGAAATTAGAATTTTGCCTGCCTCGATCGCCAGACCTGATTCAGAGCCAAAATTAGATGACTGAGTAACAACCGCAGAGATCCCACTCTGGGCATTAATTTGAACTAAGTTTCCTCCATCTATGGAGGCGTAGACTGAGCCGTTGAAAAATTGGATGTCCGTTTCAGCATAGGGAAAGAAGCCGCCGTTAGCAAAATTTGTTGCGACAGTTGAGATGGTGCGGTCAAGATTTACCTTATTGAGAACTCCGCTTCCATTAGCTTCAGCAAAAAAGAGGGTGCGAGTTGTGGAATCAAACGTGAGGGCAGCAATATCACCAGAGAACGTGTTAGCGTAAACAGATCGATTGTAGACAGAACTGCCAGTGCCAGGATTGAACGGAGGTGTAGCAAAACCAGAAATTTCGACAATGCTAAACTCATCGCCTACATACAAGCTACCGCCAACACCAGATGAAGAAACTCCAAATACTAAATCGGAGCCAAAATCATTGCTGCTGAGTCCAGTTTGAAATACTGAGGTTGAACCGTTAGTGGTAGAAATGCGAAGAATA
The DNA here is from genome assembly GCF_059501405.1 of Myxacorys sp. Classification (NCBI taxonomy): domain Bacteria; kingdom Bacillati; phylum Cyanobacteriota; class Cyanophyceae; order Leptolyngbyales; family Leptolyngbyaceae; genus Myxacorys; species Myxacorys sp. The sequence continues at coordinate 4,061 of NZ_JCACCM010000159.1, read as the reverse complement.
TCAGTGCCCGCTCTAGTGTAGAGGAAATCGCCGTTTGGATCGATCGCAAAGTTACCTGTTGTGAATCCAGCGCTTCCAGTGGGAGAAGTCAATTGACTATATGTGTTGGTTGCGAGATCAGCGACATAAAATTCGCGATTCGATTGGCTAAAGAAATAATATTTATTCTTAACCGAATCGTATTCAAGGCTAGAAGAACCAGAGGGCAGATTCGCAATTCTTAAGGTTGACATTCCAGTGTTCGGATCGTATTCTCGCAGTTCTTGCGATCCTCCATTGCCAGAAGTTAGTAAGAGTTTGCCTGCATTAAGCGCTAGACCTGCTTCACCCCCAATGCCAATGAAGTTTGCGACATTTGTAGCTGTTCCGGTGGTGGGATTAATTTGCACTAAGTTGCCGTTGATGGTCACCGTGTAAACTGCGCCATTTGCAAATTGGATATCCGTCGCCGCGTAGGGATAGAAGCCACCGTTGGTAAAGTTAGTTGCAACTGTGGAAACCGTCCGGTCTGCCGTTGCTTTACGAAGCGTACCCGAACCGTTATGATCTGCAAAGTAAAGTGTTCGAGTCGCTTGGTCGTAAGCCAACCCGGTGGCTCGATTTTGCAGTTGAGCAAACAGCGATCGATTGTAAACGCCTGTCCCTCCAGACCCCGATGCAATGGGAGACGTAAAGCCTGACACTTCGAGGATACGATCGTTGTCACTCACATACAAACTTCCGCCTGTGCCCGATGACGCGCGACCAAAGACCACATCGCCCATATTTCCTGACAGCCCTGTTTGAAAGGTCGATGTAGAGCCATTTGTGGTTGAGACTCGCATCACCTCGCTTCCGCCTCTCACATAGAGAAACTCGCCAGTTGAATCGATGGCGAAATTTCCAGAGATAGAGGATATTTGGCTTGTTACGCCTGTATTGAGATCCGCGCTATAGATGCCACCACCACCTTGTCGTGCAAAGTAGAATTTATTTTTGACCGGATCGAACTCTAAGCTCGACGCATCCGTAGGTAAATTGCCCAACTTAAGGCTATTCGCTCCGGTACTCAAGTTAAATTCTCGCAGTTCTCCAGGAGTACCGTTCGTTTTACCAGAGGTAATGTAAAGATTGCCGCCAACCGTTGCCAATCCTGATTCAATTCCAAAACCAGAAAATGTCGCTGGGTTTGCCGTAGACCCCGTAGCGGCATTAATTTGAATCAATTGCCCATTTCCTAACGAGGTGTAAACAGAACCGTTGGCGAATTGAATATCGGTTGCTATATAGGGATAGATGCTACTGGTTGCAAAATTTGCGGCGACTTGCGAAACGATGCGATCGCTGGTCACTTTACGTAGAGTTCCACTAGTGTTGCTGTCTGCTAAATACAGCGTTCCGGTTGCTAAATCGGTTGTCAGAGCCGCTACGCTAGGAAGCCCGCTGACATAAAGAGATTCGCTGTAACCTGGAATCGTGACTGGAAGAACATGCTCATAGCGAGATAATGTTGCCCCATCAAATGCCAACGATGCTTCGATTACCCCCGTGTGGCGCTCTAACGCCCAGTTTCCTCCTAGCGCAACATTTCCGGTTAGGTCATCCGACGCCGCTACATCTGCACCTGTCAGTTGAGCCAATTGCTGAATAAAGGCTTCACCTACTCCGCCCTGAGCAATATCACAGCCATACAGCAGAAGATCCGCATTTGGCGTCAGCGTACTAGCCCAGGATCGAATCTGGTTGGTGTAAGGGTTGCTTTGCGGTTCCCCAGAGGAATGATTGAGGATGTCCGCTGACAGCCAGTGGTTTCCTAGCCGCAATCCGCCTGCTGCTCCATGAGAGAGAATATGAACGCTAGAAATCTCAGATCGCCCCAGCAGTGTTTGAGTGATTTGCGTCACAGCATCTTGGCTGGAATTCAAAATATGCACTTCTGTTCTGTCTCGCACTCCCGATATCAAAGATCGGTAGTCCCTTACGGTTGAATCCACAAAGACAATTGAATTGGCAGCGCGAGATGGCTCGATCTGAGTTGTTTCTAGAGCAAGCGGAGATCGACTAGCAGATAGCGCAACGTCAGAAAAGGCCGGAAGAGATTGCTGAGAAAACGGTTCGCGAGACAGCATACAAGGGTGTTCCTGGGATTGATAAGCAGTCGCTCAGCGATGGCTTAAACGCTGCTATAACCAGGTGTAAGATTCCCGCTACTGGTATAAAAAATTATGAAGCGGTCTATTTCTTTACCTAAGCTCCACAATGTAAACGGTTTATTCAAAGTTCTATAGCAGTCTTTTGGTCGCGCATGCCAAAAACCCCTCCTTGCTACAAGGAGGGGTTCAGAACAATCTCAAAACAGTAAATTTAAAGCATCGCGGAGACTTAATTCATTACTGCTTCTTGCGACTTCTGGCACGGCGACGCATCAAGGCAGCAAACCCAACAGCAGCTCCCGAACCCACGATCGTAAACGGTTCAGGAATTGGTTCGCCAGTAGCGCCATTATTGTCATCATCATCGTCACCGCCGCCCGCCGCGACTGCGATTCCGGCGATCGCGCCTGCACCCAGCAAGCCCAAAGGAAGTGTCAAGCTCCCTGCCCCTGGACCAGCCGCCGCGATCGGAGCACCTCCTCCTGGCGGCAACTGACCAACCGTTGGAGCAACGCTTTCTGGAGGAGCAAGGGCAGCAGCACCAGGCGTGTCACCGCCGCCGATTGGGCAGGCGGTATCTCGCAAGCGAACAATGAAATCGTCAAAGTCCCGGTCTTGCTGATCGCGATTGCGCACCAAATCAGCTCCAGTGTCATCCCACGCTAAAGAAACGCCGCTTCCTTGACAGAAGTTTGCCGGGTCGCCGCTAAACGAAACCTGGCGCTCCTTGTTGGAGTTCATCACGTCGCTAGAGTAAACCGTCCCTGTAGGACGACCGTTGTAGTTAGACTCTAGATAAAACACATAATTTGTGTTTGCTTTGAAGTTGTAAGTGGCAGAAGGATTGGCTACTGTGCCTTGTGCGGTTCCAAGAAAGTCATTGGTGGTTTCAACGTCGCTAACCTTGCTCGATGGGTTAAAGATGCTGGCTGGCGCATCCGCCGGTTTGGTTTCAACCAGAAGAGGTGTCTTCTCATTGGTGTCCAAGTTGATCACACCGAATGTAGACTGATACGCGCCGTGAGACTCAACGAAATTTGTTTCTAGAGTCGTGTCTCTGTTAAATCGAACGCCACTGTTTCCTAGTGACATATCGGCTGCATGTGCTTGAATTGCCAAACTACTAGCGAGCCATCCCACTGTTGCGCTTAAAGCCAAGGTTGGAAAATGACGCCGACGATAGGAACTCATAGTTTTAAATGAAAATAGCTGAAAGCGAAGAGAGCTAGCCTGCTTTCCGGGGTTTTCTGAAGTGGGACTGTCTTCTAACACCATTAACCTAACGCTGTGAACAAGATTTTCAGAATTTTATAGTAAAGACACTTCGGTATGCGAACCAGCAAACCAACCGCCGCTGTATGAACGGCAACAAAGGAAAAAAGGTTAAAAAACTATGATCCTTTGTTTCTGCTCAGTGTAAAAACCTATAGGACGCTGTACATCGTCCCCACGGTGGATCAGCCTCTAGCGATGCTTGTATCGCTAGAGCTATGCCAGAGCAGGTTTGGGGTAGCTAATTTGAGCTATCTTGCCTAAAATGTCCCTTACACCCCTTATCCAGTAAAGCTTTGAGAGCTTTATCAAGGCTTTATGATGTTATGATTTCTTGCATTTTAGGTAATTCTCGGTGGAAGGGCTGCATAAACCGTAACAACATCAATAAGTAAAACTGTTGTATCATCCTGCTTCTGAGAATAAGCGGCTGAAGCCTAGGCGAAAAATCTGTCAGCATGAGCGATGGTTGAGTTTTTAATTTGTAAGCGGGAACAGGACCCAGCTCTGTGATGATTACTGCTGAAGCACATTTCTTTCGGTAGTGGTTTGAATGCTGAGATGCCATTCAAAGCATCTACTCAACCTTACCGATTAGGCTATCGGGCGTTGCTGAATGAGAAGATGAATTAGCATGGAATCGGCACATCTCGAAAT
>NZ_JCACCM010000158.1:0-10741 GCF_059501405.1 Myxacorys sp. | reverse complement strand
GATTCGAGTTCGGGCTGTCGGTTTAGCTACCTTTCCCCAGGTCTAGAACACAACCCAACGCAGAAAACAGCCAGAGCGAGTCTGGACTATCACTTAATTTATGAGGAGAGCTTTTGGCTTGTTGCTCCACCTCAAATCGTTGTGCCAACGTCTCAAGAGGTTTTACATGCAAATCCTCATTCGTTAGAAGAATGGCTAAGGACGCAAGCATGGTTAGCGTACAGCGAAGAATTACCGATTATTCGACGATTCTGGCGCGTGGTCTTTGGACGTAGAATTGATGTTAAACCAACGCTAATCCTGCCAGATTTACGGGGAATTCGGAGCGCGATCGCGGCAGGATTCGGCTTTAGCGTTTTGCCAGATTATCTATGTGATGGAACTCAACTTCAAATCATTTTAAAGCCTGAAAACTTAAAGCCTGAAAAAGCGGTGAAAAATCAGATTTGGCTAGTCTATCGTAAGAGCGAGCAACGCGAGCAGGTGTTGCAGATCCGATCGCTGTTTTCCTAATGGTTTACTCTAGTATCTATACCGTATTCTGTTCCCCCTCATGACTGCCACGCCCATTCGCACTGAAGGTCTCTCGCTCGTTGCCTTGGCTCAACAAACGCGCACTGCCGCCCGTCAACTCGCAGTTCAACCTGCTGATGTGAAAAATTGGGCCTTAACGGCGATCGCAGATGCTCTGGCCGCCAACGCGAATGAAATTTTAGCGGCGAATGCGGCGGACTGCGAAGCTGCTAAATCGGAAGGGACATCATCGGCTCTCTATGCTCGCTTGAAGCTAGATCAGGCGAAACTAGAAGGCGCGATCGCAGGCGTCCGTGACGTTGCCAAACTCGCCGATCCAGTCGGTGCAGTTCAGCTTCATCGCGAATTAGACGCGGGATTGGTGATGAAACGAATCACTTGTCCACTTGGCGTATTGGGTGTGATTTTCGAGGCGCGCCCTGATGCAGTAATGCAGATTTCCAGTCTGGCGATTAAGTCTGGAAATGGCGTGATTCTTAAAGGCGGAAAAGAAGCGGTTCGCTCGTGTGAAGCATTGGTCAAAGCGATTCACCAAGGATTATCACAAACAGAAATTGATCCATCTGTGGTACAGCTTCTAACAACACGAGAGGAAACACTAGCATTATTGAAACTCGATCAATATGTTGATCTAATTATTCCAAGAGGATCGAATTCCTTTGTCCAATTTGTGCAGGACAACACGCGCATTCCCGTATTAGGACATGCAGATGGAATTTGCCATTTGTACGTCGATCGCACAGCGGAGATTGCCAAAGCCGTTAAGGTTGCGATCGATTCTAAAACGCAATATCCGGCAGCTTGCAATGCAATCGAGACACTGCTAGTCCACGCTGCGATCGCATCAGAATTTTTGCTAGAAGCCGCACCTGCACTGCAAGCCAAAAATGTGGAATTGCGCGGTGACGATCGCACAAGAGGCATTCTCAACATCACCGCCGCTACAGAAACCGATTGGTCAACGGAATACAGCGATCTGATCTTAGCGATCAAAATTGTGGATTCGCTAGAAGATGCGATCGCGCATATCAACACTTACGGATCACGCCACACTGAAGCGATCATGACAGAAGACTTAACTTCCGCGCAGACTTTCCGATCTCAAGTCGATGCCGCAGGCGTTTATCACAACTGCTCGACTCGTTTTGCCGATGGCTTCCGCTATGGCTTTGGTGCAGAGGTGGGAATCAGCACACAGAAAATGCCCCCACGTGGTCCCGTCGGATTAGAAGGATTGGTGACTTATAAGTACGAAATTGTGGGTGATGGTCATATTGCCGCAACTTACTCTGGTACAGACGCAAAACCATTTACCCATCGAGACCTGTAGACAATACACCCAGAAACAACACGCCCGATGTTGCAGCTTATGCAACGTTGGTAGTAAAACAGGCGCGACCGGATACGATAGCTTCAGCTTAAGTAAGACCCCGTATGATGAAGCAATTGATACCTGCGTCTGTTCGACGTTCTGCTCGTATTGCCTTGCGATCGCTAACCGACGTTAAAACGGGTGAAGTTGCTCGCTTTGCCAACTCGTCACTGACTAAAACTGCCGAAGCGGAGCAATTTCTTCCTCAAATCAAAATTAGTCAAGAGATTAAAGCGAGCCATTATTCAGATAATAAACGACATAATCTTGCCCTCGCGGCTGAGCGCATCAATCGCATTTTGATCGAACCGGGCAAAGTGTTCTCGTTTTGGCACTTGGTCGGGCAACCAACTCGCCGCAGAGGATATTTGCCTGGACGAACGTTAGTCAATCAAACGCTGCAAGCAGAATATGGCGGTGGTCTTTGCCAACTCTCAGGACTGCTCTATTACCTAGCGCTTAGAGCCGGGCTTCATATCCTCGAACGTTATCCTCACTCCGTTGATATTTACACCGATGAGACTCGCTTCACACCCCTCGGCTCAGATGCCACTGTGGTTTACGGCTATAAAGACCTCCGATTTCTCAATCTCCTAGAGCAAGCGATTTGCTTTCACATCACGGTTCAGCCTGATTCTATTAGGGGTCAGCTTTGCGCTAGAGAACCCATTAGCGACTATCAAATCGAGTTTCGCTCGGCTCACATTCAATCGGCTCACAGTAGACATCGAGTTGAAGTAGAAACGCTGCGCCAAACGGGGTTTATACAGGAAAGCTTAGGGAAATCCATCTATCAATTGCCATAAAAATGATTGTCTCCAGTGCATCTCTCGTAAGAATTTGTAATAAAAACGCTCATCAAATCGGACTAACGTAACAAATAGTGCAGTTTTTTCGCTGCGCCTTTCAGACCTAACGGATCGATACGCCAGCAAATCACTATTTAGTGTTGGAAAGTTTAGAATGAGCAACAATTTAGCAACAAAACTTCGCGAAGGCACCAAGAAATCTCACTCGATGGCGGAGAACACAGGCTTTATCGCGTGTTTCTTGAAAGGCACGGTAGAGAAAAACTCCTACCGTAAGCTCGTCTCCAACCTCTACTTCGTGTATTCCGCCATGGAAGAGGAAATGCGGAAGCACCAGAATCATCCTGTGCTGTCAAAAATGTACTTTCCTGAGCTAGAGCGCAAAGAAAGTCTGGAGCGGGATTTGGCATACTATTTTGGCGCAAACTGGCGAGATCAGGTTGCTCCTTCAGCGGCTACTCAAGCGTATGTCGATCGCATTCATGAAGTGTCTGAGACCGATCCTGAGCTAATGATTGCTCATCTCTACACTCGGTATTTGGGCGACCTATCGGGAGGCCAAATCCTCAAGAAAATTGCTCAAAACGGGATGAATTTGTCGGATGGAGAAGGGACAAACTTCTACGAATTCCAGCAAATTTCAGACGAGCGCGAATTCAAGAAGCAGTACCGTGCGACTTTAGATGCATTGCCGATCGATGATGCCAAGGGCGATCGTATTGTGGACGAAGCAAACGCTGCGTTCGGCTCGAACATGAAGATGTTCAAAGAACTCGAAGGCAACTTGATCAAAGCGATTGGGGTAGCGTTGTTCAACGTTCTGACCCGCAAGAACAAGCGCGGCAGCACCGAACTCGCAACGGCTGAGTAACTCTCCACTACGTTTCACAATTTCATATTCTTCTGAATCCTGGGGGCTTGGTGAGTTAACATCAAGCCTCCAGGATTCAAAGTTTAGAAGCGGAGCTTAGCATAGGCTCAAAATTGCCGCTAATTTGAACGCAGGAAATGCAGTCGTTGGGGTTTGTAGAGTATGCGATTACTGCCTTAATTTGAAACATGACGACAGAAATTGCACAGCTCGGCTGTTTCGTATTCAGAAACCCTCTTGATTTCAACCGGGATCTGTCACTCTTGACAAATTAGCGCTTATCCTTCACCAGACAGATGTGTTTCTTGGCTCTGATAGAGTATTTTTCGTTAAATAGAGAAGATAGAGAAGTTTCTAGCTTCACAAACTTACACAAAACGCTTATTTTTCCGCCCTACAGTTTGGCTTGCTAATTGATTTCGTTAGTTTGTCTCACAAGCTGCATTCGTAAGCCTGATTTTTAGGTAGTTTAGTAGCAAAGAATCCGGGTATAGCGCTGGTTTACAGGCGTATTAGTCGAATTAATACTTTATTGACTTTATGGCTCTCAGAAACTTTACAATTCGTAACCTCATGGTAGATAATCTTAATAGAACCAAGTTGGGGAAACTACCGTCTAAGGTTCTGTCTCTTGGGCTTTCACTCTACCAAGTTTGAATTCTATTGCTCTCTCGCCATCTTAATGAAGATGTTTCTTTCGTCAGTCTCTACCTGCTTCAGTTCACTGCGCTTCTTGGTTTTAGCAACGCTATTAGCTTCAAAGGGTCATCTCTATAAGCCTTAAGTCTCGTACTTAAAAGTCACTATCTTTACTGTCAAGTTCATCGTTCGTGCTGAGCATCCGATTATGAAAACCGTTCTGACCCCTACTGATTCAGTTCGCGCCTACTTGCGAGAAATTGGGCGGGTTCCTCTACTCACCCATGAGCAAGAAATTCTTTACGGCAAGCAAGTTCAACGGTTGGCGCTTCTGAATGAAACCAAAGAAATGCTAATGGCACGAGGCGAGCAGTCTCCTGCGCCCGAAACATGGGCACAGGCCGCTAACCTGACAGTCGCAGAATTGCATCAAGCGATCGCAGAAGGTGAAATTGCCAAGCGTCGAATGGTGGAGGCCAATCTGCGGCTTGTGGTTTCAGTTGCCAAGAAATATACCAAGCGCAACGTCGATCTGATGGATCTAATCCAAGAGGGCACAATTGGCATGCAGCGTGGCGTTGAAAAATTTGACCCGACCAAAGGCTATCGATTTTCAACTTACGCCTACTGGTGGATTCGGCAAGCCATTACTCGCGCGATCGCAGAAAAAGGACGCACGATCCGGCTTCCGATTCACATTACTGAAAAACTTAACAAGATTAAAAAAGCTCAACGCAGTTTGGCCCAACAGCACGGACGCGCTGCCACGATCGCAGAGTTATCATCCGAACTTGATCTGCCAGCCAAGCTCGTGCGCGAATACCTTGAGCGAGCGCGAGTTCCGCTGTCTTTGGATTTGCGGGTTGGCGATAACCAAGACACCGAGTTAGGCGAACTGCTTGAAGACCAAGGCATGACGCCCGAAGACTACGCGGCTCAAACGTCTTTGCGTCAGGACTTAGAGGCGTTGATGGCAGACCTCACGCCTCAGCAACAGCAGGTTTTGAGCTTGCGATTCGGTTTAGAAGACGGCAAAGCTTTAACGCTTGCTAAAATTGGCGATTGCCTCAACATTAGCCGAGAGCGCGTGCGCCAAATCGAGCGGGAAGCCTTGACGAAACTAAGAAAGCGTAAAGGCGAAATGGGAGAATATTTAGCGAGCTAAACCGTTACGACTCGGACTACCTTCAGCAAATTCCGAACTTTTTCGGTTCGGTTCTACTGACTTCCGAGACGAGCATCGCTTGTTAAAGTAGGGTTAACAAAAACGGATTAAGTCCTCCTATTGAGGTAGATACTGTGAACGATACATCCAATCAAGTTCCTGAGTTCTTAAGCGACAGCGCTGATGCAGGTAAGCTATGGCAGTATGTTCAGTCATTGAGTCCAGAAGCGATCGCTCAACTGTCGAAGCCAACCTCTCCTGAAGTGATGCAGGTCATGGAGCGCAACATTCTTGGGCTGTTGGGTGGCTTATCTCCAGAAGGCTTTGAAGTCACGATTACGACCAACCGTGAGAATTTGGGTCGCCTATTGGCCTCTGCAATTATGAGCGGCTATTTTCTCCGCAACGTTGAGCAACGGATGGCGTTTGAGAAGTCGATCCAAGCGGTTGAGGCAGAATAAAACCGGAGGGTGCGGAAAGCTTGATCCTCTTCATCCCCCTCTTAACTTCTTGTGTCTCCAAAAGCTCCCAAAACTAGTCTTTCCCCCTCGGCAGATAAAGCTCCCCATCTGCCGATTTTTGTGATTTTAGAGCTACGTTCTACACTACTAGAGTGGTACAGTCAGTCCGGTCGCGATTTGCCCTGGCGAAACACTCGAGATCCTTATGCCATCTGGATCTCAGAGATTATGCTGCAACAGACGCAGGTCAAGACGGTGATTCCTTACTTTGAACGGTGGATGCAGCAATTTCCTACGGTTGAAGCTTTAGCAGCGGCGGATTTGCAGACTGTTTTGAAAGCGTGGGAAGGATTGGGCTATTATGCACGTGCCCGCAATCTGCATCGAGCGGCGCACGAGATCGTCACTCAGCACAATAGCGTTTTTCCTCAAGCATTAGATCAGGTTTTGGCGCTACCGGGAATTGGGCGAACGACCGCAGGCGGCATTTTAAGTGCTGCATTCAATCAACCCGTCGCCATTCTTGATGGCAACGTGAAGCGAGTTCTGGCACGGCTGATCGCATTAAACGTTTCACCAAATCGAGCGTTAGCAGCCTTATGGCAATGGTCTGAAGCCATCCTTGCTCCAGCGCCATCCTCTGAAACTTCGCAAAGTGACTCGCGCGATTTTAATCAGGCTTTTATGGATTTGGGCGCGACCATTTGTACGCCCAAAAATCCTTCCTGCCTACTCTGTCCGTGGCAGCGTCACTGTCAGGCTTACAATTTAGGAATTCAATCAGTATTGCCCATGTCAGAAACTCGTGCGCCCTTGCCTCATAAAATTATTGGAGTTGCCGTCATTTGGAACGATCAAAACCAAATTCTAATCGATCGCCGCAAACCAGAAGGGCTGTTAGGAGGGTTGTGGGAGTTTCCGGGCGGCAAAGTAGAACCGGGAGAAACAATTGAAATCTGTATTGAACGGGAAATTGCAGAAGAACTGGGTATTGAGATTGAGGTGGGCGATCGCTTAACGGTGGTTGACCACACCTACAGCCATTTCCGCGTTACTCTAAATGTCCATCACTGTCGGCATCTGAGCGGCGACCCGCAGCCCATTGAGTGTGACGAAATTCGCTGGGTCAAGGTCAATGAGCTAGATCACTACCCCTTTCCCAAGGCAAATATTCACATTATTGAAGCCTTGAAAAATCTGCCGTCTAGAACACTGCCCTGAAGGGATGTTCTTGCTACGATCAAGAACTCACCTCTAGCTTGTTTTCGGTGAACGGGGAGTGCCTTATCATGGTCAGTCAGCCTAAGCCAACATCACAGCCGATCGTTCTCACATCCCATCCGACTCGATTTGGTCCTAAACCCAATTCTTTAAACTGGGGGTCTGCAAGCCCAACGAAACGAGGCCCCATTATTGGAACTGTCACGACGCCCGCTCACCGAAATGTCATTGGAACTCATTCTGGCTCTTACGCGGTCTATCGGGCTTTAGCGGTTGCGAGCGGAAAGCTAGACGCCAATCACCGCGCTGATTTGACCAATACCTCTCCTGCCGCTCACATTGGTCCTTACCCCGCCTGGTCTGACCCTGATAAAATTGTTTCCCTCGATCCGTTCGGCGCGATCGTTGGGGAAGTCTACACCGAATTTTATGAAAAAGGCTACGATATTCGCCCCACGATTGCAATTACAAAAGCGCATATCAACATGCCTGAACTGCAAGACGCCGTAGCCAAAGGGCGATTGCAAGAAGACGGCCAGATTATGAAAAAAGGCGGCGATCTCGTTGTCACAAAAGCCGCGATCGAGCCAGTTTGGTATCTTCCCGGACTCGCCAGCCGGCTTGGCGTCGATGAAAGTATTTTGCGGCGAACGTTATTTGAGCAGACGGGCGGCATGTTTCCCGAACTCGTCACTCGTCCCGATTTGAAAATTTTTCTACCTCCAATCGGCGGCATGACGGTTTATATCGTGGGTGATCCAGATGCGATCGCAGATCCAGAAAAATCGCTCACGGTTCGAGTTCATGACGAATGCAACGGTTCTGATGTCTTCGGATCAGATATTTGTACCTGTCGTCCCTATCTCGTGCATGGCATCGAAGAATGCATCACAACCGCGCAGAACCGTGGCGCAGGCGTGATCGTGTATTTCCGCAAGGAAGGTCGAGCGCTCGGAGAGGTGACGAAGTTTTTAGTTTATAACGCTCGTAAACGACAAGCAGGCGGCGATCGCGCCGATGCCTACTTCGCTCGAACCGAGTGTGTTGCTGGTGTCCAAGACATGCGGTTTCAAGAACTGATGCCAGATGTCTTGCATTGGCTCGGTATTACACGGATTGATCGTTTCATCTCCATGAGCGATATGAAACACGATGCGATTACTGAGTCTGGTATCGAAATTGTTCAGCGTGTTCCTATCCCTGATGCTCTAATTCCGGCAGATGCACGAGTTGAAATCGAAGCGAAGAAAGCAGCAGGCTATTACAGCCAAACCGATATTCTCACTGAAGAAGAACTCGCTGCCATTAAAGGACGAGGACTCGAATAGTTTTTCCTATGTCTAATACTTCTACTGATACGATTCCTACGGATGCCCGCGAAGTGATTGCCTACTTGCGATCGCCCCAAGCCATCCGCGATCGCAGCGAACAACTTTTTGCATTAGCTCTAGCACATCGTCTTAAATATTTTCGGTGTGATCTGACGCAACTCGATTCTGTTGCTGATTATGTGATTGATGTCATTCGCGACCAGTATCCAGATCTCAATATCCCTTTTCACAGTCGATGGCGACATTTTGAAGTGGGCGAGTCGGCGCGACTGCAAAACTTAGAGCGAGCCTTTCAAGGCTTATCTGCTCTTGAACGCGCTAGAGCCAAATTCGATTTGGTTGTTCCAAGTGTTTTACTCGATGCAGGAGCAGGCGCACAGTGGAGGTATCGTGAGCCACAGACCCATCAGATTTGGCAACGCTCGGAAGGATTAGCAGTGGCAAGCTTCGACTGTTTCTGTCAAGGCATGTTTTCTAGCGATTCTGAACATCCATATCAATCTGATGCAGAAGGACTGCAAAGGGTGACATCTGAGCGGCTAGGTGCTGGGTTTCAGGTCAGTGATGAAAATCCGTTAGTGGGATTAGAAGGGCGATCGCGGCTGCTGCAAACACTCGGTCAATCTCTCTACCATTCCCCTGATCTATTTGGCATAGATCATCCCCGCATTGGTAGGTTAGTCGATTATCTACTTGCTCATGCCAAAGACGGTAAGCTATCCGTCACAATCGTGTTTCAATCTGTTTTAGAAGGACTAGCACCCATTTGGCCAAGTCGGCTTGCGATATCAGGGGTCAACTTAGGAGACGTTTGGCACCATTCTGCGCTCGTTGGCCCACCTTTCGCCGATCTGATTCCCTTTCACAAACTGTCCCAATGGCTCACCTATTCTTTGCTCGAACCGTTAGAAGAGTTAGGACTCACCCTTACCGATCTCGATCAGATGACGGGACTTCCTGAATACCGCAACGGCGGTCTTTGCCTTGATCTCGGGCTCCTGCACCTCAAAGATTCGGAGATGCGACAATACCGTCACTTTCCAGGTGATGAAATTATCGTGGAGTGGCGATCACTCACGATAAGTCTGCTCGACCGAATCGCGGATACAATTCGTCGCCGCTTAGACCTGACCAGCGCAGATCTTCCGCTGGTCAAAATTCTTCAAGGCGGAACTTGGACAGCGGGGCGGAAAATTGCCTCACAGCTACGACCTGATGGCGCCCCTCCGCTTCAGATTGACAGCGATGGAACCGTGTTTTAATCACTCACACATCTCAGTATGCGATCCTTTAGAGCTTGGCGAAAGCCAAGCGTAAACAATATCTATGGCTGAAAACATTACTATCATCGAGCATCCGTTAATTCAACACAAACTGAGTCTTATGCGGCGCGCAGAAACGAGTACGGCTAAATTTCGATCGCTGATGACCGAGATCAGTATGCTGCTGGCCTACGAAGTGACGCGAGATCTGCCCTTGCGCTACGAAACCATTCAGACGCCGATGGCAGAGATGGAGGCTCCAGTTTTAGCGCCTGATAAAAAACTAGTCGTTGTTTCGATTATGCGAGCAGGGCAAGGTATCTTAGACGGTATTCTGCAACTCATTCCCTCGGCACGCGTCGGCCACATTGGAATTTACCGCGATCCTCATTCCTTAGTCCCAATTGAATACTACTTTAAAGTGCCACACGATATCGAAGACCGAGACATGCTGGTCGTTGATCCGATGATGGCAACTGGAAATTCTGCGGTTGCCGCAATTCATCGTCTAAAACAAGCTAATCCTAAGTCAATAAAATTTCTATGTATTCTGGCGGCTCCTGAAGGAATTCATCACTTGCAAGACCATCACGCAGATGTTCCAATTTACGCCGCTGCTATTGATCAGGGTTTAGACGAACACGGATATATTATTCCAGGGCTTGGGGATGCGGGCGATCGCTTGTTTGGCACAAAGTGATATAATTCATCAGATGCAATATGGCGGCATAGCCAAGTGGTAAGGCAAGGGTCTGCAAAACCTTCACCCCCAGTTCGAGTCTGGGTGCCGCCTTTATGTACGTTTGTAGAGCGAAGAAATAAGTGTCCGTGGCGAAGAATTAAATGTCACAGCGAAGGTTTCTTTGTCCAAAGTGAAGGATTAAATGTCAATTTAACGAAGGAATATCTGTCAGATTGTAAAAGGAGCGAAGAAACAGCGAAGGTTTCTTTGTCCAAAGTGAAGGATTAAATGTCGATTTAACGAAGGAATACCTGTCAGATCGTAAAAGGAGCGAAGAATTAGGTTCTGTTGACTTTTCACCGCAACCAGATCAAGGTGCAGGCAAAACAGAGGA
>NZ_JCACCM010000157.1:0-10789 GCF_059501405.1 Myxacorys sp. | reverse complement strand
ATTTATCGTGTGCTTGCATTGTGGTGCGGGCAATTCAGGTTTTCGGCTAGGCTCTCAGCCCAACTTCACACAATTATCAACACAACCTAGCTAAGAAGGGTTTCTGATGAATGCAAAATAAATCCCATAGCTGAAGCAAATCAAACCTAACTTGAGGCTCAACTAAAATTCTAGAGGGAGAATCATGCTTGTATTTAGCTAAGGAACAATCAAAGACGCGATTAAAAATGTCCTCTTCTATGGACAGAGAGAAAATTTTTGCTTTTCTAAAGTTTTTGAGGCTAACAGTTAACCTTGGGAATAAATTTCTACTGCTACCTTCAGCTACTTTTCTAGGCAGTCTGATTCTGTATCTACCTTTGAGGATTTCAATACCTACAACAGCATTAGAGGATGTTTGAGAATACGGAGAACTTGAGAAGAATTAGGTCAGCCGACGCAGCATGAGACGAATCATCGCAACGTAGATGAAAGCTTCTGAGGAAGCGGGTAAGCGCTCGTAATCGAGATTAAGGCGACGACACCAATGTAACCAGCCATAAGTTCGGTCGACGGTCCAACGTTTGGGGAGCAGGACAAACCCTTGTGTGGAGTGAGGACGCAACACGACTTGCAGAATCAGATGGAAGGTATCCATGACCCATTGCAGAAAGGCTTCACCGGAGAACCCACCATCGACCCAGATTCGCACTATCGAGGCCAGCGGTGACGCTCTTGGTGCACCTGAGCTAACAATTGCTTTGCGCCTTGGCGCTCCGGAGTGTCCGCTGCCACGACTTGGACCGCAATCAACAATCCGAGTGTATCGACCAGCGTAAAGCGTTTGCGTCCTTTGGTCTTTTTGCCCGCATCATAGCCTACCTCCTGATGCACCATGACGGCAGTTGCCACGGTTTGCGAATCGAGACTCGCAGCACTGGGACTGGGAAGACGGTCTTCGCCCACTCTGACCCACTGCACTAACTGGTCATGAATTCGCTTCCAACTGCCATCATTACGCCATTTGCGAAAGTAGTAGTAGACCGTGGAGTAAGGCGGATATTCGTGCGGTAACAAGCGCCAAGCACAGCCACTCACCAGCACATACAGCATCGCTTGCACCACCAACCTCAAATCCACCGTTCGAGGTCTGCCACTTTGAGCAGCAGGAAGCAGCAGCGATTGGAACACTTCGTACTGTTCCAGCGTGAGTTCGGTCGGATACGCTAGAGTCATGGCTTCTTGGGGGGCTGTTGAGCTTTTGTTATTCTTCAGCCTAAACCCCAAGAAGTTTCTTGCATTACGGGTGTCTAGTGCTACTTCCTAAACATCCTCTGAGACATAATTTATCTCCATGAGGGATAGATTAAATGTCTAATAGCCACTCAATAGCCAAAAGTTCAGCTTCTCAAACCTAGATTTATAGAAGCACTCACACCTTGAATCAGAAGTCACTATCTCCTTTAGCTAGAGTTTAACTGTCCCGATGCCCACAACCAAATCCATGTCCACAACCAAATTAAGGTGTGAGCAATTTTATTTTTACGCAGTTGTCTCTGTTCTTGTCTCTAGGTAGCTGAGAGCAGTTTTACGCGAGCAAAAGAGCCGTTTGACTGGCAGCGTTTTTGTTCCCGGAAGCACGCGAAGCAGCAATAGCGTCTTCTAACTGGGTTGGCGCAAGGGGTTCGTCTCGAAGGGCGGCGACACATTTTGCACATCCGCATTGAAGCGCCGTAGTTTGACGAGCCGTGGATGTCGGGCCAGTTGTTGACTCAGTTGTTACCTGTTGCGCCACAGTTCGAGGTAAGGCGTAAGTGTCTGTTGCACCAGAGTTAACGCTCCAGCCTAAATCCCGCAGAGCGGCTAGAGTTAACGTGCTGAGTGGAGTAGCCGCTCCCGAACCTTCTGCATAGGGCGTCATGAGTTCTGTGTCATATCGCGTTTCATCCCAGTGAGCGAAGACCTGCGGTTCTACTGGAACTGCAACAGCGCTCGTTCCTCCGAGTAAATCTCCGTAAGCATAGCCAGCATAACTACCTGCGGCATAAGTTGCAGAATTGCGATCGATCCAGTTTTTGCCCATGCTAAATCGCGTTCCATCGTAATCTACAAATTCAACAGGTTCCCAAGCTGTCCCAAAGCCTAAAACGTGGGCAAGCTCATGAATCATGACGTTCCGCAGGTAGAGCGGATTCGAGTTGAAGTCGGCAAATCGGCGGGCGTTGATGGTGCTTGCCCCACGACGAATGACGAGATCATTGGTGGCGCTAATCCCAAAGGTGGGTCCTGAAAGCGCTAACGTACTAGTATCAGCTAACCCCGCCTGACCGACTAAACTCTGTCCTGAAATCGTGACCGTTAGATCTTTAAACTCAGTGATGGCGCTGCGGTTGGTGATAATGTTCTCCCAGAATTTCGCTGCCTCTACGATCGCCGCTCGAGCCGTCTCCTGCAATCCTTCTAATCCGCTACCAAAGTTTAAGTTCAGGCTAAATTTCTGATCGTCTTGAGCCATTGCTGCGAAGTTTGTAGAGACGCTATAGGCAGAGGCTTGATCGCGGTAACTCAGCACTTGAATGTAGTACGTGCCTGCACTAAGGAATCGTCGGAGCGATTCGTTTGCGGTGCCGCGCTCCCATTGATACGCCAAGACCTCATTGCCATCGATCGCACCGTTATTATTGGCGTCTTGAATCAATTTAATGTCTGCATCTCCGCTAAGATCCGCTAAGTTCGCGGTGAAAACGCCTGACTCACCTAGACTAAAGCGATAAAAATCGCTCAGATTGCTGCCATTGACCTGATCGCTCACGGTAAAGATGGCTGAGTTCATTGCGATCGCGGTTGATATGCTGTCACCTTGGGTAAGAGCCGCTGTTGTCTGACCATTGGTTAGCTCCGTCACCGGACTGGTGCTAGGAATGTTGTTGCCGCCAGAGCTAGTGATAATTGCCTCGGTGGCAGAATCGCTTCGTAACAGGGTGCCTAAGGGCTGCCAATTTAGCTCGGTCGTCTGAAATGTCTCTTTACGGGCAAAGCTCCCCTGATTCAGAGACCACCCGGAATTTTCTCCAGTTTTGGTATTGTGCCACAGCAAGTCAAGGCTACCATCGCGATTAAAATCGGCGATGCTGGTAATTTTCCAGTCCAGACCCTGGGAAGGCAAGTAAACAGAGCGCTCCAACTGAGTGCCGTTCAAAAACCACAGGGCGTTCTCTCCAGTCTGATCATTTCGCCACAGCAAATCGGAATTGCGACTAGCTCTGTCAAGCTCCAAAGAATTGCTATCAAAATTGCCAATGCCTTTGATATCCCAAGCCAGATCAACAGTTCCGAGCGACACGGATTGAGAGAAATTGGTTTTGTCAAGCAACCAGACCTCAACTGCGCCTGTCTTGCGGTTACGCCATTGAATATCAAGAGAGCGTCCGCCATGCTCTGAAGCCGTGCCGTTAAAATCACCGACGGTCTCGATTTCCCAGTTCAAATCGCTGGTGGTAGGCAAATACACACTTGTGCTGAAGCTCGTTCCATTGAGCAACCAGAACGCAGTTTCCCCGGTTTTGAAATTGTGCCACAGCAAATCTAGCTTTCCGTCTTGGTTAAAATCGCCAGTGTTGGTAATTCGCCAATTAGTATCTGCAACGGTTGCTAAGGGTAGTTGTTGAGCCGTTGTGCCATCGATCGTCCAAATCTTGACCTCTCCAGTCCGAGCGTTCCACCAGAGTAAATCATCTTGCTGATTACCGTTGAAATCTCCAGTTCCAGCAAGCTGATAGTTTGAATCGGATAGGGTGAGCAGCGCTTGGCTTTTTGGTGTACTGCCGTCAAGACGCCAACTCTGAACTTTGCCTGTTGCTAGATCTTGTCCTATCAAATCGGTGCGACTACTGCTAACTAATGCAGAGCGCTGCGTTGTTGATAGAAGTGGATCTAACGGCTCAAAGTCTGATGGCAATGAAAGTGGGAGGACATTCGTGGTCAGTGGGCTATCGCCTTGCATAGTCCTCCTCTAAGGTAATGGCGTTAGTAATGGCGTTGTATTGATTGAGTTGTTTAAATGCGTTTGAACGAAACTCGAAGCTGGAAAAAACAGATCTGGAAACCCTACGACGTTTATAGCTGTTCACCGCAAACTGTGACGCGCTTTGCGCCCCGACTAAAACTTTAAGGATGCTTGCGAAGGTTTGCCCCTAAAGCAAGGTATTTGAGTTCAATAAACTAATATTTCAACTGGTCAATTATTTCGACAAGTCAAGAGGGTAGATGCATAGAGCTAACGACTGTACCGACCTAAGAATCAGTAGATTCCTATACCCTGAATTCAATTCTATAGAGTAATCTCCGGATTAAAAGATGAAGATTCAGTAAAGGATTAGAATTTTGTATCTCCTGTGTCAGAGAAGACGCCAAATAAAAGGGTAGCGGTATGCTCGACTGCGGTTATCTAAGCTGTAGATAATGGCGATGATTGGCATGATGAAGCTGGCAACCAGGAGCGCAATGCCTAATACGATCGCAATAGGAATGCCAATGATACTCGCGGCTAATAGCCCTGCTAAAATTCCATACAAATAGAGATTAATGTGAAAATTAATTGCTTCTTTGGCATTTTCTTTGATTACTGGATCGTTATTAATGAATAAAATAGCGATCGGGATGCCAATCGAGACCAGTAACGAACTGAAGAAAATTGAGCCGTGGCAAAGGGCTGAGAGGAGGCGATGTTGATCAGAGTTTTGCATAGCTATTCCATCGTCAGGTTCTATAGGAGCAACCGAATAAAGGTGAAGGAGCAGTTGCGTCTAGATCACAAATCTTAGACTACAGAGGACGGACATCTCTACTTCTATTTTCTTCTCCTAACGCGGTGTTTCTCGCTATTCTTAAAGTATTGTCAAGTCTTTCTTTCCCCGCAATCCATCAGATCCCAGCATGTCTAGTGAACTTCAGGCTGAATTGCAGACGGCGGTAGAGCAGCGACGCAACTTTGCGATTATCTCTCACCCTGACGCCGGAAAAACAACGCTGACCGAAAAACTGTTGCTGTATGGAGGTGCAATCCATGAAGCAGGGTCGGTGAAAGCTAGACGCGCTCAGCGGCACGCAACCTCAGACTGGATGGCAATGGAGCAACAGCGCGGTATTTCCATCACATCAACGGTGCTGCAATTCGTCTACCGTGCCTGCCAAATTAACTTGCTCGACACGCCAGGTCACCAAGATTTTAGTGAAGATACCTATCGAACCCTGGCGGCCGCCGACAATGCGGTGATGCTGATCGATGCAGCGAAAGGATTAGAGCCACAGACTCGAAAGTTGTTTGAAGTGTGTCGGATGCGATCGCTGCCTATCTTCACGTTTGTCAACAAGCTCGATCGTCCGGGCCGCAGTCCGCTAGAGTTGATGGACGAGATTGAGAAAGAGCTGGGAATGCAGACCTATGCTGTGAACTATCCCATTGGCATGGGCGATCGCTTTAAAGGGGTGTTCGATCGGGTGACCCGCAAAATCCACTTATTCGAGCGCAGCGAACACGGAAGGCGAGAAGCGGTTAACACCGTGATCGATTTAGGCGATCCAAATATCGAGGATTTATTGGAGCAAGACTTGTACTACCAGTTCAAAGATGAATTGGAGATGATCGAAGAGTTAGGCTCAGAACTTGATTTAGAAGCCGTTCATGTTGGAGAGATGACGCCGATCTTCTTTGGTAGTGCGATGACGAATTTTGGGGTCGAGCTATTTCTCAATTCGTTTCTGGAACACGCGCTCAAGCCTGGAGTTCACGAAAGTACGCAAGGCGAAATCTCGCCGACCTATCCAGAATTCTCAGGATTTGTGTTTAAGCTTCAGGCAAACATGGATCCGAAACACCGCGATCGCGTCGCCTTTGTCCGGGTCTGTTCTGGCAAGTTTGAGAAAGATATGACTGTGAGCCACGCTCGCAGTGGAAAAACCGTTCGGTTGTCTCGTCCTCAAAAGCTCTTTGCTCAAGACCGTGAAGTGATCGAAGAAGCTTATCCCGGTGATGTGATTGGTTTAAACAATCCTGGCGTGTTTGCGATCGGAGACACCATTTATAGCGGTCAGAAATTGGAGTATGAAGGTATTCCGTGCTTCTCGCCAGAAATGTTTGCCTTTCTCCGAAATCCCAACCCATCTAAGTTTAAGCAGTTCCGCAAAGGCGTTTCTGAACTGCGAGAAGAAGGCGCAGTGCAGATTATGTACTCTGCGGACGAAGCGAAACGCGATCCCATTTTGGCAGCCGTGGGGCAACTCCAGTTTGAGGTTGTGCAGTTCCGTCTACAAAATGAGTACGGCGTCGAAACGCTGTTAGACCACCTGCCGTACACTGTGGCACGCTGGGTCGATGGCGGTTGGGATGCGCTGCACAAAGTTGGGCGGGTGTTCAACACGCTGGTGGTGAAAGATAGCTGGGAGCGTCCTGTATTGCTTTTCCGCAATGAGTGGAATTGTCAGCAGCTTGAAGGCGATCATCCAGAATTGAAGCTCAATAAGACTGCGCCTGTGGTCTCTGGAAGAGAACCAATGGCAATTTGATTGCCAAGATTCGGATGTCTTGGGAGCGAAAATTTAGCCCTTGATATCTCGCAGCGCGAGATATCAAGGGCTTTCAGGTTTAATGCAAGAGACATGTTTGACAAGGTAAAAAATTGGTGAATACTACATCATCAATCCTTTCCATAGCAAAAGGGGATCAACTGTAGGGAGAACGTAGGTTCTTCCGGAAGCTTTACTTAAAGTAGTGAATTATACACGAAATATATTTGCTTACGGAACTCCTATGGTGTCCTCACCGAGCAACCCTTTTGAACTAGACAACGCCATTTTCTCCGAAGTTGCGCTTTGCGCTAATCGCGTTTCAAATGGTTGTTTAACTCATCACTTAAATAAGGCACTCAGTGTTGCTCCAGAAGGTATGGCAGAAGTAGATACCGAAAAGGCATTTCAACTTGTCGATCGCGTTCTTCCTTTTGAGGCGTGTCTTTATCACCAGATATTGCCGCTGTCTCTAGAAGCAGGATGCTTGTACTTGGGAATGGTTACCTTAGAAGATGCGATCGCATTAGATTACGTCCGTCGGCTTGTAGGCTTTATGAATTACACGTTGGCTCCTCAACGGCTCTCATCAGAAGCCCATTATGCTGCTCTGTCAGCTTATTTAAACTACAGTCAAGCTCAAAGAAAAACACCTGCTGAACCTTCGTCTATATCAACAGGCTCTCAAACCAGAGTTGAGGAAACGATCGCTGAGAAAGTCGCTCTCGATTTTCATTCCAACGACACTTTTCATTCCAAAGACACTTACATCTTAGAAAGTCCAGATGAATTAGATCGCGAAGAAGAACATTGCACTTCATCCCCTGAGCCAACTTCTCAGCGCGATCAACTTTCGATGCCTGGAAGCGCACTTCCCGTCTTAGAAGTCAGTACTACCCATCTAAATAGCTCCGATGAGACCTTGGCTCAACTGCCCCCAGATCAGCTACTACAAGAACTCCTCGGACGCATTTTCATAGATGGAATTGGCCGGCTCTACTTGGAGCGTCAAGCGACTAGTGGACGAGTGTTGTGGAGCCAGAATGGTATTTTGCAATCTGTGATCAACGAGCTTCCTTTGCCTGTTTTTCAAGGTCTGCTAAACGAATTGAAGCGCTTGACTCACTTACCGCCTAGTCCCCTTCAAACCGCACAACAGGTTGAGATTGAGCGGCTTTGCCAAAACAATAGAGTGCTGCTACGGCTCCGAATGATGCCTAACACTCATGGAGAGGAAGCGACCTTGCAAATTTTACGAGGCGCAGCGCTAAAGTTTTATCAGAAGCAGCAGTTAACCAATTTGAGCCGAGATGCGCTGGGTATCGCTAAGGACTTGCAGAGAAAACTAGGAGAGATCCGCGATCGCCGCACTCAAGCCAGCCAACCTCTCCCCGTCGACTCTTCAACAGTAATACCTACCTTGGGTCAGGTCTTACAGATCGTCGAACAGCAACTTGTCAATCTGCAAGACCTAGATCAGGAGGCTTAAACGATCGCAGGTTGCTTTGTCCAACGTCCTAGGGGTGTTCCAATAACGGCAAGTTCCTGCATGAGTTGATCAAACCGATCGGGCGTTAGAGATTGAGGTCCATCAGACAAAGCTTTTTTCGGGTTCGGATGAACTTCAATCATCAGCGAATCGGTTCCTGCCGCAATCGCAGCCATTGCCATCGCGGGAACGTATTCTGCTCGTCCTGTGCCATGGCTTGGATCGATCATGATTGGCAGATGCGTGAGCGACCGCAGCACCGGAATAGCAGACAAATCTAAAGTGTTGCGAGCAAATTGTCGGTCAAAGGTCCGAATGCCACGCTCACACAGAATCACGTTAGAATTTCCGGCTGCCAAAATGTATTCGGCGGCCATTAGCCAGTCTTCGATCGTCGCTGCCATCCCACGTTTCAGCAAAACTGGTTTATCTTGAGCGCCAACTTTTTTGAGCAGCGAGAAATTTTGCATATTGCGTGCCCCAATTTGGATCACGTCGGCAACGTCTGCGATCGCGTCTAAATCCGCGGCGTCCATCACTTCAGTAATAATGCCCAATCCTGTCGCATGGCGAGCCGCCGCCAGCAGTCCTAGCGCACTCTCGCCATGTCCTTGAAATGCATAGGGAGAGGTGCGGGGCTTGAATGCACCGCCACGTAGAAACTGCGCTCCAGCGGCTTTAACTCGCTCTGCGGTTTCGATGATCATGTCTTCGTTTTCAACTGAGCAAGGACCTGCCACAACCACAATCGGATGATGCTCGCCAAAGTAAACCGTTTTATCAGGAGTCGGAACAGCGACCTCGCTCGCTTCTCCATGTCGGTACGTTCGACTGGCTCGCTTAAAAGGTTGCTCAACGCGCAATACTTGCTCAATCCACGAGCTAACTTCCTGAATTTGCAACGGATCGAGCGAAACTGTCTCACCAACCAAACCAATCACAACTTTGTGCTGACCGACAATTTTTTCGGGTGTCAGTCCCCAGCTTACAAATTCTTCAGTAAGCCGTGAGATCTCAGCTTCCGGAGAGCCAGCTTTCATTACGACGATCATGGTGGAGTTCCTGTTGGGTTATAGAATGGGCATCCGCCTAGGCAGAGGTGAAGAGGATCTGCGAAGAGGGCGTCCACTCATCCTAAAACAGATATTCAGAAACGGCTTTTGAATCGTCTAATCTTGCAGGGCCACCCTGCAAAAATTTGGTTGCTCCATGAGAATCTTGAGCTTTATGAGTAAGAATGCCAGTGAAACAGCTCGATTTGAAAGAATTCAGACGTGAGCAGGCATATGCCTGCTCACGTCTGCTGAAGCACCATTGATTATTTTTTAATAAATACTTTGTTAAGACAATGTGAACTGTAACAGTTCTCGTAACGTCCTCTGAAGAACTGATATATAACCTGAATATATGGTGCCTAACGCTCAGTGGGTTGTATTTCAAGTTGTAATCGGTAGCTTAACTGCTGTTCATCAATCAACTCTCTTGTCCCTCTGGTCTAAGTGCAGTCGATTATGTTTTGAGATACAGCATTCTACCCTGCTCAGGTTGCACATGGGTTTTTAGTTAAGGGCAACGGTTACTTCAATTCTTTAACAAATCGTGGAGTAGATTGATGCATTGGACTATTGCTGCACCTTTTATCGAGCGGCAAAATTTTGGGTCTGGAAACTGGTTAGAGCCTTATGTGCCTGGTTCGCGGCACCAATTCACACTGATTCCCCGTGAGAAACCACAAGAAAACTGGCACACTCGCAAATCTAAGTTCACGGGCATTGGTGAGTGGGTGAATCACTGGCAGCAAGGTTGGGATGCCGTTCAAACCACTCAGGGCGGAGTGATTACAGTTTTTCCTCAATTAGCAGCGGTGGTTGGACTGCAGCAGCAGCTTTGTTTTCGCCGACGCATTCCTGTAGTTGCCTGGTTATTTAATGTTGGGACTTGTCACAAAGGGCTACGCCGACAGATTAGCAGAGTTAGCCTACAGCATGTCGATCGCTTTATTGTTCATACGCAGCGCGAGCGTCACATTTACAGTGAATGGCTTGATCTACCCCTCGAACGGTTTGAGTTTGTGCCCTACCAAGTTCCTAATATTCCCGTGACCTACAAAGAAGAGACCCAGCAGCCTTTTATCACGGCGCTTGGTTCCGCTCACAGAGATTTTCCGACATTTTTTGGGGCAATTGAGAAGCTCAACTTACCTGCTGTCGTTGTTGCTGGCAAACGTGCATTGGAAGGCTTAACGATTCCATCGCAAGTGGAACCGCGCTCTGGAATATCGAGAAGCGAGTGCCTAAAGTTAGCGCAGCAAGCCCGCATTAATGTAGTGCCCTTAACTCCAGATGAGCAAGTGACAGCCGCAGGACAAGTCACGATTGTGGAAGCTATGCGGATGGGATGCACCTTAATTGCTACGCGCTGCAATGGTGTAGAAGACTACATCATTGATGGTGAAACCGGGCTGCTTGTAGAACCCTTTTCCAGAGAAAGTATGCTGCAAGCGATCGAAAAGCTCTGGAACGATGAAGCCCTAAGGCATCGTATTGGTGCAAATGCAAAGCGATATGCTGATATGAATTTCTCTGACGAGGCAGCAGGAGCAGCCCTTGGACGAGTGTTAGATAGCATTGAAGATGCTCAAACAACCTGTAGATCTTCCTCTGTGTTCATCTAAGTAGTTGTACGAAATTAATTACGCAAATAGTAGACTTAATCGGCAATAGCTTAATCTAGAAGACATATAGTTATTCTCGCTCG
>NZ_JCACCM010000156.1:0-10850 GCF_059501405.1 Myxacorys sp. | reverse complement strand
AGTGCTCTAAGCGTGAGTTCTACTTTTTCATCCG
The DNA here is from genome assembly GCF_059501405.1 of Myxacorys sp. Classification (NCBI taxonomy): domain Bacteria; kingdom Bacillati; phylum Cyanobacteriota; class Cyanophyceae; order Leptolyngbyales; family Leptolyngbyaceae; genus Myxacorys; species Myxacorys sp. The sequence continues at coordinate 10,816 of NZ_JCACCM010000156.1, read as the reverse complement.
CCTAGAGTGATGAAAGAGGGCCCTCTTTCATCACTCTCGCTGAAGTGAACTCTGAAACCTAGCTCCAGTGCGAGTTTCCTATTTTGACGGCTCGAAGATGACAAAAGAGCAAAACGCAGGTGCAGCAAAGCTTTCAGCTTTTGCTCCTACCAAAGTGATGAAAGAGGGATAAAACAGCAGTTACAACAGAAGCGTTAGCGCAAGGCGCAACTCTGAAGAAAGCATGGTTCCAACAAAAAAACTGCGTCAAAGTTAACGCTTCACTGTGTTGGAGGACTGATTAAACAACAAATCCCGCGCCTGCTCAGGATCGATTGCCTGATCTTTGAAGGCTTCTGCTTTCTCATAGGCTCGAATCGTTGTCGGACGCGCTTTAATCGCTTCAAACCAGCGTTGTACGTTGGGAAAATCCGCTAGATTTTGGCCTTGCTTTTCATAAGGCACAATCCACGGATAGACGGCAAGATCCGCGATCGAATACTCTCCTGCAATAAATTCACGGTTACTCAATTGCTTGTCTAGCACCGCATACAACCGCCCTGTTTCATTTACATAGCGATCGATGGCATAGGAAATTTTTTCAGGCGCGTACTGAGTAAAGTGATGATTTTGTCCTGCCATCGGTCCTAGTCCGCCCATCTGCCAAAATAACCATTGCAACACATCTGCTCGACTGCGAATGTCGGTTGGAATGAACGTTCCAGTTTTCTCTGCTAGATACAATAGAATGGCACCAGACTCGAATACAGAAATGGGGTTGCCGCCATCGGCGGGGTCGCGATCGACGATCGCTGGAATACGATTGTTGGGAGAAATCTTCAGAAACTCTGGTTTAAACTGATCGCCCTTGCCAATGTTGATTGGCACGAGGGTATAGGGTAATTCAGCTTCTTCTAGAAACAGCGTGATTTTGTGTCCGTTGGGGGTTGCCCAGTAGTAAAGATCAATCATAATAAGCCTCCTGACAGGGCGTAAAACTACGATACGGCAGTCCGTCGGTTGCTCTGGTGCGAGAAAGCATTGAACTACGATCGCTAATTTTCTATTCTAAGTAGATGTAGCGTAGGAAGTTCATTTTATGGTGCTCACTCCTTCAACAATGTTGACATTAGGCACGCCAGCAATCGATTTTCAGCTTCCTGATGTAGTTTCCGGTCAGACTGTTACATTAACGGATTTTGCAGGTAAAAAAGCCTTGTTGGTGCTGTTTATCAGTCGCCATTGTCCGTTTGTGCAGCACATCAAGCAGGAACTTGCTAAGCTGGGTCAAGATTACCGTGAGCAAAATCTTGGAATTGTTGCGATCAGTCCAAATAATCCGATCACGCATCCTGATGATGCTCCTGACTCACTGAAGGCGTTTGCAGAAGAACTAGCGCTAACGTTTCCAATCCTGTTTGATGAAACTCAGCAAACGGCGAAGGACTATTTGGCGGCTTGTACACCCGATATTTTTCTGTTTGATGCCGATCTCCGATTGGTGTATCGAGGACAGCTTGATGATAGTCGTCCAAACAACGGCATTCCGGTGACGGGAAAAGACTTGCGCTTAGCGATCGATGCGGTTCTATCGGAGCAGCCTGTGAGCCAGGATCAAAAGCCTAGTATTGGTTGCAACATCAAGTGGAAACCCGGAAATGAGCCTGCCTACTTTCAAACGCCCATCAATGTCCCTTCGTAGGAATGGGAGTGCGATCGCGTTCATGAGCAGCTAGTGCAATTGATTCTACTTCGCTCGACGTTGGCAACACATTTTAGAAAACGCGATCGCAATTTTGCACTCATTGTAAAAATTGAGCAAGCTGCTCTAATTTTCTCCAAGCAGCCCCACCTTGTAAAACATCTCTGGCAAGCCTGATCGCCTTAGCAAAGGTGTCAGCATACTCACCTGTTTCTGGTACAGCTTCACCCACACACAAGGCTAATGCTGTATTTAACGCCACGATGTCTTGAAGTAGGATAAATAAGCAATGGGCACAGCGGTAACCGTAGCTTTTACAAAACAGCAATGGAATTAAGAGTCAAAATTTGTGGCATTACAAAAGTTGAACAAGGACGCGCGATCGCACAGTTGGGCGCAACAGCGCTTGGGTTTATTTGTGTTCCTGGTACACCACGATACATTCCAGCAGAGCAAATTCGGGCGATCGTCGAGCAGTTACCGTCTGACGGCTCAAGATGCGATCGTGTGGGTGTCTTCTTAAACGCAACGATTGATGAAATTTGTCGAATTGTTGAGATCTCCAATCTCAATTGTGTTCAACTTCACGGTAATGAATCGATTGAATTCTGTGACGCATTACGCAGCAGATTCTCTGATGTTGAAATTATTAAAGCTTTAAGAATCAAAACGGTTGCAGATTTGGTTCAATCTAGCATTTACGAAACTCATATCGATACGTTGCTGCTAGATGCTTATCATCCAGAGCAAGCAGGCGGAACGGGTGAAACAATCGATTGGTCAACCCTAAAGGAATTTCACCCAAATTGTGCCTGGTTCTTAGCAGGTGGACTCAATCCAGACAATGTTCTCGATGCTCTCGGGTTAGTCAATCCTGATGGAATTGACCTGTCGAGTGGCGTAGAAAAAGCCCCAGGCGATAAAGACCTGGAGCGAGTGAACCAATTATTTGCAGTGCTAAGACAGTAATCACAAAACGATCGCAAATTGACTAGCCCAGTTGCCCGAGTTGCTATAAGCGAGGTGGCAGCAGATGGAATAACGATCGAAGTTGTGGCGTTACCGATTGAATGGTGCAACAAGACGTTGGTGTTGTTGTAGTCGGAGTGCTGAGATTCTGTTGTTCCAGTAATTCATTCCATGCCTGCATTGCCTCTGCGTTGGGCTGTGCAGAACGAATTTGAGTTCCCAGCGCCGCGATCGCGTCATACCAAACGCCATGTTTTGCATAGCTCACTGCTCGGTCTACAGGCGTTTTTGCGATCGCGAGTTCTTGTTGCAAGGCTTGAGGTGGGTTAATTCGTTGAATCTTTCCTTCACGATAGACAGGTACATCGAGCGACGGATCACAAAAAATCGCGAGTTCCCAGCGATAGGTTCCAGCGGGTAAAGCAGGTGCAGTCTCAGGCAGCGAGAAACTCACAACTCCAGGCTTTGTTGCTGGAAGCCGGAGTGCCTTTTTGTACACGGCTTTGTTTTGAGCATTTCGCAATTGCCATTGCACTGGAAGACCCGCATCAATGCCCTTGGGTGCATTAAACCACACCGTCGGACGATCGCTGGTTGTTAAGCCCCATTGCTGGTCAGGTCGGGTCTTCTGCGGCGTCGGCACTAATGCAGTAAACGATTCGTAGTTTTCACAATCTCCTCGGCGTCCTCCGCCTTGGCCGCGATCGCTTGGTTCACCTGGATCGGGAGGCGAAGGGGGATCAAAGCGAATTCGTCGCGGTTTCTTTGGAGTTGCGCTTTGCGCTAATCGCTGTTGAGCTTGTGCTTCAGTAATTTGAAGGAATCCGACATTGTGAATCAACAATGCGATGAATGCAACAGCTAACAGCCCTGATTGTTTAGAGAACAACATAGTTGATACCTTATCTGAAACTAGGCGAGTTCTGAAACTAGGCGAGTGAAGTCATTAAAATCTTCGATCGCTGAATGCAATCAGTTAATGAATTTTACGATTGACGGTGAAGTAATATGCAGCCGTACCACTTGTGACGATGACCCCAATCAGCGCTGGAACGAATGGAATCCATCCGCCTTGTGCCAATACAACCCAACAGCATCCGGACAGCACGATCGCACATCCTGCCAGAGCAATTCCAAATCCCTTCAACTGGCGAAAGCGCCATGCCACCAGCCCTCCCACGACAGACCAACTGCTAATCCAGAAGAGTTCACCCCAACTAGACCAAACCCACAATAAGGGGCGGTTGTCTAACACTGAACTGAGAATTTGACTCACCATGTGGGCATGAATCACAACACCAGGAGCCTTTTTAGGAAAGCTTTCACCGTAAGGCGTTGCAAAGAAATCTCCGCTACTGGAAGCCGTTACCCCGATTAACACAATCCGATCTTTGATCGCTTCAGCATTCATTTGTCCATTTAAGATTTGTCGAACGGTAACTTGCTGAGCAATGTCTTGGGGTTCGAGCGATCGATAGTTCAGTAACACTTGATTTCCGCGCCCATCAAACCGCTGATAGCCTCCCGTTTGATTGGTGAGATCTGGAAAAACAGTGTTTCCAAGTTTCAGGTCTTCATCTGCTGTGAAGGTAGGCTGGATACTAGGTTGTTGCGCAGCCAAATAGCGAAAGGCAAGCTGGGCACTAAGGGCATAGGGAGTCGTGCAAGCCGCGATCGCTTTGGGACTCACAAACAGCAAGTGCCGCCGCACCACACTATCTGCGTCTTGTACAAAGTCACTAAATCCAACATCCGCTTTGTCCATGCCCGGAGGTGGGGCAATTCCAGTTGGGTCATTAGATGCCGTATCGGGACGCTTACAGATGGCAACGAGTTGACTATTGTTCGTCAGTTGGGTTAGTCGTTGTTTGAGCGCCGGATTTCGACTCGAAAAATCGCGATACAAATCTAATCCAATCACGCTGGGTTGATGACGCTCCAATATTCCTAGCAATCGCTCTAGCGTTGCATCTGACAGAGAGCCTGCGCTTTGAGTTTCTTTCTCAATATCTTCTTCATCAATCCGCACAATCAACAGTCGAGGGTCGGGTGACTCGGTTGGGCGATGCCGCATCAGCAAATCAAAAGCTTGCAACTCTAGGGGTTGCAGCCAACCTAGCCAGCGAACGCCTGTGACTAATCCAGTGACGAGCACAGTCGTAAGCGCGATCGTACGGAGGTGCGATCGCGCCATTTGGGGAAAGAGACGACGTTTTTGACCGCACCAGTCTTGCCAAAGCGGAGGAACCTCAGCCGGATTTTGACAAATAATCGGCAACCACGTGGCACAGGGAAAATTTGACTCTAGTGCTTGCAATTTTTCCCGCGCTTCTCGCACCGATCCATACAAGGTTTTTCCACGGGTAAACGCGGTGAGAAACTGTTTGAGAAATTCTTGAGCAACGCGATCGGGCACGGGTTCGCGCATCACAATCACTTGCGGAAGCTGCAAATCTGCTAAATCTTGCGCCAGTCCTAAGCCGTCACACGAGTTAAAAATTGCTAGTTTCAGTCCTTGTGCGATCGCATGACGTAATCCGTATTTTAATTGCTCAATGGTAAGGGTTTCGGTTTGATTGATTTGAATTTGACCCTTCTGATCGCTAGAGCTGTGTCCAGCGAAAAATAGAACATCCCAGTGTGACTGCCAGAGATGCTCGTGTAACGTTTGCGCATCAGGTTCAACGAGAACGTGAATTTCGCTGTTGGGCAAAGTTTGTAGCAGAGCGCGATCGTGGTCTACATCAATTCCTTGGGAGTTTCCTAGAATACTGAGAATCCGAACCGTCTTGCGTCGGTTTGGAATTGGAGTTTGTAGCGATCGCGTGAACGTTGGCAAACTCAGCGCAATTTCAGCATTAGGGTAATCGGTCAAAAAATCCCACAAACACCAGGGTAATTGCAACACTTGCGGATCGTTAGCCACAATCGCGATGCGAATTGCATCGGCAGGAGATAGCAACGTTCGCAGTTGCCGATCGATCGATCGAAACGAATTTGCGCTGAGCCACGCATTCAGTTGAATTTGTAGGTCTTGAGAGAGGGTAGCAAATTCAGCGGCTGAAATGTGAGTCACATCGGTTTTGTCTAACTCAAATTCAAACTCAGGCGGGGCGCTAGAGCGCCGCCATTCTAAATGAGCATAGAGCGCCAAATATAGCGATCGCCAGCGTCGATAGCACTCTGCTAAGCCGTGAATTGCAGGCAAGCTACCTGTAAATTGCATCGGCGTTTGACGACCCGATTCCCACAGTTGAGCAATTACCGTAGGAAACCCGTCTCGCCAGTTGCCTTGTCCTAAATTTAAGACAACTAAATGTTCCATCTGTCATCCATGTCGTTCGAGTCCGATCGCAGTCCCAATTCTATTGTTACAACGATTGAGACCGCGATTTTATGCAGCCATCCATTTTCCTGATTGCGGCTTACCACGGATTGCCAATCATGGTGAATCCTGCCCAGTGATGGGGATGAGACAAATTCGACTTGGCGACTCTTGAAAGTTCTGGAGGTAAATTCTGGCGACCACGGAGGGAATTCATCAAGGTCTCTGGATGACGAATCATGGTCAGTTGCGTTTCCCGCAGGGCATCCGCTTTAATAGGAGCCGTTTTGAGTTGACGATAAAACTCTTGCATTAGCAGCACCGTACTGCCATCATCGACCGACCACAAACTCGCCATCGCCGCTTTACTGCCTGCCTGCACGGCCAGCCCTGCAAAGCCAATTTCAGCTTTGGCATCCCCGAGCGCCGTTCGACAGGCACTCAATACCAAAAGCTGTACGGGGGGTTGTTGCAGCCCTAATTCTTTCAGCTGATCGAGCCGCAACTGCCGATCCCAAAACTGAATATACGATTTCTGAACGGCTCCAGCCGCAAACTCGGCATGAGTCGCGAGATGCACAATGCCGTAGGGATATTTTGCTCGTTGAGACTTGAGATTTGCCAGCGTAAAGTCTTGGTTCAGCAATGAGGTTCCTTGCCAAGGAGTTTTCGTAATTGAGCTAATTTCGAGCGGAACCCCAGGCAAAGGAGTTTGCTGCCGAAACGTTGAAGCGCCCATTGCCAAAATCTGAGTTTCCGGCGAATTCCGGGCTTGGCGATCGAGTAAATTAAAGGCGGGAATGATCCCTAGATTGTACTGTTCTACTAAAAATTGCTTACCGTCGTGAAGCGCTGCAAGCGGCGCACTGCGAAGTCCGCCGCCCAAACAAAAAATCAGCGTATTAATGCCGTTTGCCTTCAGATCAGACTCGATCGGCTGAACGATCCATTGATAGAGTTGTTGTCCAGGCTGCAAATAATCTTCTGGATCTGAACGTGAATTCACCACACCCATCCGAAACGCATCAACCGTTTCAGTCAGCGCTGCTTTATTGGCAGCTTTAATGCGGCGATGGATCGCCTTTCCAGTCGGGGCAACCAGCATCACGTCGAGATGGGTCGGGCTTGGAATGGCATAGACTAATGCTGGTTTACGACCTGTTTCTCGACCGATTTGATCTAGGGCACGAGCCATATCCGGGGCGGGGAGCGCGTGAGTGGTAAACTTCCCCTGAAAATATTCTTCGTACTGCTTTTTCCATCTCAGTTCGATCTGATAAATTGCGTCTTCTACGTCGCCGCGATCGATGGCCCACTGAACGAGATCAGGTTTTTGAAGCGCAGGTTGAGCAGGTTGAGGTTGTGCTTGAGCAACGTGCAAAATATCTCCATCTGCCCTGTTATTTGAACTGCTATAGGCTATAGAGGAGCGTTCAAAAAAGGATGTGCATCCAATCGAAAAGCACAGGGTCAGAACCATCAGTAAAAGGAATGAAGGCTTGCTCATAGTTGTTAAAAAGTTTTGAATGCGCGAATGATTCCGGCGTCTAAGCTGGCGAAGCGTGATTCAGCATGTAGAGGAACGATCCGAATTATTGCTCCAGTGAGAATCAAACGTTAGCAACGCAACTTTCGATGTAACCTGCCTTTTCTGTCGTATCAGTCGTTAAGAAATAACTTAGCCTACTAATGTTCCCGCAACAGCGCTGATACCCAATTCTGTCAGGATACTTTACAAATTTAGAAAACAAATGCTGGTTTAGGTTCACCCGTATGGGTAGTTCAAAGAAATATTACATAGTAAGAATATCTCTAATATAGGAGAACAGCTCTAGCAACTATATTAATAGATTAATAGTATTAATTAGTTGATAAATCAAAACATTATGATTAATTGAAGAGCTGTCCGTTTGGTTTGTTCGGTTACAAGTAAAACTACCAAGAAAAATTTCGACTAAATAGCAACCTAGTCTCGAATTGAACCTTAAAGTTTAGTTATAGTAAGTCCTGAGAATTAATTGTAGGGGCAATGAAAGTATGCAACCCCGTCAAAGCATCACAGATCTCTTTTCAACTTTTCTACAGTTTGAAGCCGACCATATTAGTCGTTGGGCAATCGACGCAAAGTTACGGCGCAGTATGAAGGCGCATTTAACTGAGGTTGCAGACGCTAAACCTTCAGAACAATTCTGGTCAACCTATTGGCATCGACGCTGGTGCGAAGAACGAACCTTTAGAAAAATTGCACTGGGTCATCTGTCAGCCTATTTACAAGAGACCTGTTATTGGAGTGCATACAGAGGAAATCAATGGCTCGCAGAATCGCGGTATCAGGCTTCAGACTGTTTTCAAGTCGCGATCGCAGAAGTTCCCAAAATTTTAAAGGCAAGAGATCCCAATTATCCAGGAAGTCTTAAAACTTATGCGGGTAACGCATTTAAAAATATTATTCGCGACTTTTTGCGGCAGAGTCGAGAAGTCAATTTGTGTAGTGATTGGGGACTGCTGCTAAAGCTCAGCCGCAAACGATTAACAGAAGCATTAGCTCAAGCGGGTTTGAATTCCGATACCATTGCTCAGTATGTACTCGCCTGGACGTGTTTTGAAACCGCTTATCTGCCGACCAAGTCTCCAAATTTGCGAAAATTGCCTGCCCCAGATCAAGAAACTTGGGCTGCGATCGCGGCTCTATATAATAATCAACGTCGTCAGCTTAAAACACCTGGAGCCGAGCAGAGTGCCGAGACGATTGCCAGTTGGTTATCCATCTGCACCCGTCATGCCCGCGCTTATTTATATCCTCCTGTTGCATCGCTGAACGCACCTAAGCCAGGCTACGAGTCGAAAGAATGGCAGGATGACTTACCGGAGCACGCTTCCCTTGGAGTTGCGCTTGGCGCTGATTGCGAGTCTCTGCTAGATGATTTAATTCTTCAAGAGGACACCGAGGCGCGGCAAACGCAACATGGCGATGTTAGCGCGGCTTTAAAGGGCGCGATCGCTCAATTGGATCCGACCGCTCAAGACCTGTTAACCCTTTACTACAGCCAAAAACTTACTCAGCAACAAATTGCTAAACAGCTAAATGTTCAGCAATATACGGTTTCTCGCAAACTCTCAAAAACGCGCGAAACTCTCCTTCTAGCGCTGGCTCAATGGAGCCAGGAGACGTTGCATATTTCATTAACCTCCGACGTGGTGAAAAATATCAGCCTGGTTTTAGAAGAATGGCTGCAAGAAAGGATGTAAACATGAATACCCCTGCCCAACCAGAATTACCTATTTCGGATGCCATTCACCAATCCGCTTGGCAACAAAGCCAAAGTTACTCAACGCCACGAGCGAAGTGGGGTGCTTATATCAATCAAGTCTGCCTCGACACGGTGCTACCCTGGCTACAAGACGACTATGACGTTATCCCAACTGTTCAGTTCAACGCAGGCGGCATCCTAAATGGCATTGCGCTTTCACTCAACCAAAAACGCTTGATCCTCATTCCTGATAAAAGTATTGATACCAGTGAACTGAGAGTGCCGCAAGAATGGATTGATGTCCCTAGCTTGGTCGGAGATTACTATTTAGCCGTTCAAGTCAACCCAGATGAGCAGTCGGTGCGGGTTTGGGGATATACCACGCATCAGCAACTCAAGGCAAAGGGACAGTATGATGCCGACGATCGCATGTACTCAGTGGATAATTACCAATTAATTCAAGATATTCAGGTGCTTCGCGTAGTGCAGCAACTCTGTGCTAATGAACCGGCTCAAGCTGCTGTTTCTGTGTTGGCAGAAGTACCTCAAGTTCAGGCAGAAAGCTTATTGCAGCGCCTCTCTCAAATCGCTATTGATCAAATCCGCTTAGAGCTACCTTTTACATTATGGGGCGCATTACTAGACTCGGAACTGTGGCGTCAACGATTGGTTCAGCTCCAAAATCATCCTACCAATCAAACCAGTGTTGTTACGAATTTAACTCAATGGTTTCAAAATACGTTTACTGAAACGTGGCGATCTCTAGAAACAGTGTTGAATTCTGAATCACCGACGCTTAATTTTCGACAAGCGGCTTCATCTGAACTCACAATTCAGCGCGTGAAAGTGTTGTTGTTAGCTGAACAAACGGTTCTCCTCATCATTGCCCTAACCGCTGAACCCGATGGGAGAGTTGGCATTCGGATTCAACTCTCTCCGCCTGAAGGTACACTCTGCTTGCCTCAGTATCTCAACTTATCTCTCCTGTCCAGTCGAGGCGACACCATTCAATCGGTGCAAACTCGTAGTCAAGATAATTCAATTCAACTGCAACGCTTTAAGTGTCCCGTTGGAACTCAATTTCAAGTGCAGGTTAGTTATCTAGATGGAGTAGTAACCGAAAGCTTCCAATGCTAAAGCAACTCTCTGAAGCCTGTATTTGACACTATTTTGTACTTGACAAGGCTGAAATATATCCAACAGAGTCTATGTGAAAATTTCTCGTCGTTGGTTTCTGGTTTTGTTGCTACTGTCTGCTCGTAGTGCTAAAGCGGATTCAAAATCGGGCGTGGGCACTGGTATTTGGCCCTTCAGGTTTAGCTGCGATCGCGAGTTCTCGATATCAATACACGCCTCTGTTTCCATTAACGGGTGTGCAAAATTTACGCTCAGTGTTTGTTGTTCGAGAAGACAGCTTAATTCAGACGGTGAGTGCGATCTCTGGAAAACTGCGATCGGATAAACTGGCTCAGCTACAGGATACTATCTACCTCTCTTCAACTTGTATGGACTAGCGCTTCCGAACTTGTGCTGTCGTCGAGTAGCACCGTCCGGCTATGGACAATCCAACGGGTATTGCGGCAGGCAGCA
>NZ_JCACCM010000155.1:0-11012 GCF_059501405.1 Myxacorys sp. | reverse complement strand
ACCAGACCTGTGACGGTCTACCTCCCTTAACTCTGAAGATACAAGACCTGTGGAAATGAGGATCATCAAAGGGCGGTTTAACCGTGACCTTCACCGTCCTAAGCATTCATCTAGCCACGGCTTTTGCCTTGCTGTGACCAAATGGATCTAATTTCACTGGAGTGTTTGCGTTTTAGAGTTCTACTCAAGCTGTGGTGCATTTCCTCCGATGACCAATTGCTGGTGTAAAAGACCTTGCATCACGGCAACGATTTCTTCCCCTACCTACAAAGCTAGAGAAAATTAAGCTTCCCCACTTACTATCTCTGCAACACAACCCTGTTTCTCGCGTTGTTCCAATTCCTGACCCCATTGATGTAACTGTGTCAACTCCTCAAGCAATTCTTCTTTTGTTTTTTTCTGAATCTATGATACGAATTAGCCGTAAAAATAGGAACTGGGTAGCGGCAATGAAGTTCAGGTGCGAATTAATCCTAAAATTGCCTGTAATAATGCTTCTGGCTCAACAGGTTTAGACAAATGACATTGAAATCCTGCTGCTAATGCCTGCTGATGATCCGCTTCCCCTGCATAGGCAGTCAAAGCAATCGCTGAAGTTGGCAGATCGCCCTGTTCCGTCTCCAACGCTCGGACGTGTCGCAACAACCTATAGCCATCCATTTCGGGCATTCCAATATCAGCAAGGAGAATATCCGGTTCTTCCAACCGCATGTGTTGGTCAGCGACATTGGCATGCCCGGTAGGAATGGTTATACGCTGCTACAACAAGTGCGCCCTCCCAACTCACCAAGAGAGACCACTCTCGGCGATTGCCCTAACTGCCTATGCCCGAGAAGAAGATGCGGAGCAGGCTATCAATTCTGGCTTCCAAGGCTATTTGGCCAAACCAATCGAGCCTGCTCAATTAGCCAGGACCGTACTGTCCTTGGTTAGGGAAACGACTGCTTGAGCGATGATCGATTTTGGCCATCTGGAAACCGCAAGCGAAGATCATAAAGTCTCGTGGGGGATCGATGTCAAAAAGCACGGAACGCGACAGTACGATAAAGTGGAATAGTGCATGTGTCCTGCTGCAATTTAAGTGATTCTCGTTCTCCTGAGTGATGCCCACGAAGCTGCTAATTGTCGAGAGCCCTGGCAAAGTCAAAAAGCTCAGCCAAATTCTGGGCTCTGATTGGCTCGTCAGGGCGAGCATGGGACATGTACGGGAATTGGCTCAGGATGGGATTGATTCGCTGGGATTCGATCTTGGAGATCGTACCGTTCGCTGTCGCTTTGTACCTAGAGGAACGCGTGGCAAAGAGACGATCGATCAACTCAAAACCGCGGCTCGACAAGTCAAAACGGTCGTGCTGGCGACCGACGATGATCGCGAAGGCGAAACGATCGCGTGGCATCTTCAGCAAGCCTTGAACCTGAAACACCCACAGCGAGTTGTTTACAGCGAAATTACGCCTGCTGCGGTCAAAAAAGCCATTGCCAACCCCAGATCAATTAATCAGGCCTTGGTCGATGCCGGTCTCTGCCGTACCGTTCTTGACAAGCTCGTCGGGTACAAAGGCTCGCCGTTGCTCTGGAAGTTACAGAACGGGGCAAAGTCCATGGGGCGGGTGCAAAGTGCAACGTTACATCTCCTCTGTGAGCGGGAACGCCAAATCGAGGCCTTTGTGCCGCAGGATTATTGGAATGTGTTCGTCGATTATGCTGAGGGATTTCGTGCCTTTTACTGTGGCACCGAGGGAACTGCAGAACCCGAAGCACCACAACCGGATGATGCAATCACAGTGCACGATCGTACCGCTCTAGAATCGGAACGAGTTTTGTCTCAAGCCGAAGCGGATCGGTTAGTTAGGCAAGCACAAGCCTTTCCACATCATGTGGAGTCGATCGATGGCAAAGTTGTGAATCGCACCCCACCACCGCCCTTTGTCACCTCGACGCTGCAACAAGCGGCGGGCTCGCGCCTTAAGTTTAGCCCCGAAAAAACAATGCAGGTGGCACAGTCGCTCTACGAAGCGGGACATATCACGTATATGCGCACCGATAGCATTGACCTCAGCCCAGAGTATCGCGATGCGGCGCGGCAGTGGTTGATCAATCACGATGCGGAGAATATGCCGAAGAAACCGACGCATCATCGCCAGGTGAAAGGATCTCAAGAGGCACACGAAGCGATTCGACCCACTGATATCCATCGTGCCTCAGCTCAATTGAAAGTCGAATTGTCGAGTGATGCCTTTGCCCTGTATGTCCTGATTTGGAAACGGGCGATTGCATCGCAGTGTCAGCCTGCACGAGTCCGACAAACGCGCATCGTCACGCGATCGGGCACTATCTCCTGGCAGGCGAAAGGACAAGTGATTGAGTTTGCGGGCTACAGCAAGTATTGGAATAACCTGAGTGCTGAGGTGGAATTGCCCCTCGTGCAGACCCATCAGCCGTTGACCTTAACCCAAGCCACCCACGAACAGAAGCAAACCCAGCCCCCGCCTCGCTATAGCGAACCGAAACTGGTGCAAGGTATGGAACGGCAGGGAATTGGACGACCGAGTACCTATGCCCCCACGATTCAGACGCTGAAGGAGCGGCAGTATGTAGACGTGCTCAAAGGTGCATTGCAGCCCACAGTTTTAGGACGGGAGGTGGATCGCTTCCTCGCCCATGCCCTACCCGAGTTGCTGCAAACCGAATTTACGGCTCAAATGGAGCGCTCTCTCGACGCGATCGCTGAAGGCAAACAAGATTGGCAACAGTATCTTACCGAATGGAACGAAACCTACTTTGAACCCGCGTTACTCAAAGCACAACACGTAATTCCTCAACATCTAAGCATGACGCTCGTGCCGCGTCCCGAAAAGCAGCTGCAAAAATCAAAAACTCGCTGTCCGAAGTGTCAAAAACCGCTTGCCAAAATTCCGAGTGCAAAAGTCAAAAAGAAATACTTCCTCAAGTGCGTCGAGGGGTGTGAAAATGTGGTGCTGTTTTGGTCGGAGTACACGAAACAGTGGGAAGCACCGCAAGCAAAATCGACCTCAAGCGAACGACCTCAGCCAACGTCAACGAATGCTTCTTGTCCCGTCTGCCAGCAGCCGCTCGAGCAGTATTCTTATCAAAAAGACGGTCAACCGAAAGTGCTGTTGCGCTGCTCAAACTCAAAAGCTCGCAGCGACCTTAAACACAAAGATGTGGTTTATTTTCGGACCGAGAAAGGATGGTGGAGCCCCAAGCTGGGGGAACTAGACGTTGCCTCATTGCACAACTCCTAGAAACATAACCGGCGCTGCAACGATTTCATTTCATCACTACCCGTTGATCCAGGAGCGGGTATTACGTTCCTCACGACAGCGAAAATCGCAGTGTAGATCGGCTCAAAGAACTCAAGCGCCTCAAAACCACACAGCTAGGTTTATAGCAGTTTTCCAATGAATCAACCCTTGTCTGCAGATTGGAGTATGGGAGTGTGGGGAGTCAGGTGTGGTTAACTGCTTCAGATTAGGCTCATCTCTAATCTGAAGCAGACTAACTCATGGCGCTTAAGCCGCAAAATCGCTCCAGTCGTTGACTCAGCAGGGTATAGCGTTGCCGATCCTTGACTTGCTTGACAGCAATCCCGATCGCCTTCTGCGAACCCACCAGAATCGCCAGCTGCTTCGCACGGGTCAAGCCCGTATACAGTAAGTTTCGCGACAGCATTAGGTAGTGCTGCATGTATAGCGGCAGAATGACAACCGGATATTCACTGCCCTGGGACTTGTGAATCGTCACCGCTCCCGCTAGCCCCAGCTCGTTCAGGTCCGCCCAGTCATACACGACCCACCGATCGCCAAACTGCACGGTCACGTCCTGCTCTTCTACATCAATTTTGCCAATCCTGCCCATATCGCCGTTGAATACTTCGCGATCATAGTCGTTCACGTTCTGAATCACCCGATCTCCGACCCGCAACGTCACGCCCGAGCGCACTAGTTCCGCTTTGGTTGGATGGGGCGGGTTCAGCAAGGCTTGTAGCACCCTATTGAGCTGGCGGGTGCCCACCTCGCCACGTGTCATTGGACACAGCACTTGCACGGCTTGCACTGGGTCAATCCCTAATTGCGGCATCAAGTGGGTCATCACATCCTCGATGGCTTGCGTGCCAGGATGGGACTCAGGGGCACTCAGCCATAGGCAATCGGACTGCGGTGTCTCGGAAACCGATTCTAGGCGGGGGAACAACCCTTGGTTGATGCGGTGGGCATTGGTCACGATCGCTGAGGCTTGCGCCTGACGAAATACCTGACTCAGCCGCACCACGGGAATCTGCTGGGAGGCGATGAAGTCATGCAGGATCGCTCCGGGACCGACGCTGGGCAGCTGGTCGATGTCACCGACGAGGAGCAGTTGGGCCTCGAGGGGAATCGCTTTGAGCAGCGAGTTGGCCAAGAAAAGATCCAGCATCGACGTTTCATCGATGCAAATCGCTTGCGCGGGAATCGGGTTGTCCTGATCGCGCTTGAACCGCATTGTTTTCGGGTCGAACTCAAGCAAGCGGTGAATGGTTTTGGCCTCCTGTCGCGTCACCTCGCTTAAGCGCTGGGCTGCTCGTCCGGTGGGGGAGGCAAGCACGACTGTTTTGCCCATCGCTTTCCAAAGCGCAACGATCGTGCGCGTCGTGAACGTCTTGCCGGTTCCCGGTCCGCCGGTGAGGATTAAAATCCGCTGACTAGCAGCCAATTCCACGGCTTGCCGCTGCTGCTCGGACAGGTGCAGTCCGGTCTGAGCGACAAATCGCTCAATCCAGCGCCGCACACGCGGCAGATCAACCGACAGCGGTTGCTGCACCAGTTGATGCAGGCGTTCGGCCAGCTTTTGTTCGGATTGGAAAAACGACGGCGCATAGCACAGGCAATCCCCGGTCCACCCATCTCCGCCCCGCTCCAGGATTAATTCCTGGTCTGCTGCCATTTGCTGGGTCAGCGCCAACAGCTGCCCTGGGTCAGGACGATGCTCGGCAAGTTCTAACCGCTTCACCGCTCGCTCGACGAGTTCGCGCTGCGGCAAAAAGCAGTGTCCCTCTTCAGCAGCGAGTGCCAGCACATGCAGCAGACCACTGCGGTAGCGAAACTCGGAATCTGGAGCAATTCCGAGACTGCGAGCGATCGTATCGGCCGTGACAAAGCCAATGCCATAGATATCGGTCGCTAACTGATAGGGGTTGCGGCTGACCACCTCGATCGCCGCTTGTCCATATTGCTTGTAGATTTTGACGGCATAGGTGGTGGAGACGTCGTGCGATTGTAGGAAGAGCATGACTTGCTTGATGGCCTTTTGTGCTTCCCAGGCCGCTTGAATCAGCCGTACGCGCTTTTGGGCAATGCCCGGCACCTCGCTGAGGCGCTCGATCTGCGTCTCGATGATTTCTAGAGTGTCCAGTCCGAAATGCGCCACGATGCGCTTGGCAGTGACCGGTCCGACGCCTTTAATCAAGCCGCTGCCTAAATACTTCTCCAATCCCGTGAGGGTCGCCGGTTTGGTTTCTCGGTACTGCATCACTTGAAACTGAGCTCCGTACTGAGGATGGTCTCGCCACATCCCAGTGAGCTGCAGAGTTTGTCCGGGTTGAATCGTGGCAAACGTGCCGACGATCGTCACTAGGTCCCGTTCTCGCGCTACCTTCAGCCGTGCGACCGTGTAGCCCGAGTCTTCCGAATGATATGTCAGCCGTTCGACCACCCCTTGCAAATGCTCGAGGGTGGAGGAAGGGAGAGTTGCGGTGGGTTGACTGCTAGGCTCCATCGTCAAGGCTCCTCAGGGCATGGGTGAAGGTTGCCTTGCTTTGACTATAGCCTGCTAGTTTGCTGGAGGGCGGTTTCTCCTCAAACGCGTTGCAGCATCTCGTCTCCTTTGTTCTCTACGGCAGGTGTCGTGTCTCAGTTTAGTTTGGATCTTTACAGTGCCAAATTAAATGGGCTCTTCCCAAATTTTGATGATTTGAAATCGGCAGGTTTCTCAACCGTTGAATTTGCGGTTCTCCTTGTCTCTTTTCACCAAAACTGCATATGAGCCCACTTTTTCTTGAGAGTGATCAACGATTGCCTTTGAGAAGCGCCAAAAGCTGCTTAGCAGCTGTAGTTCCTGACACTGCTGCACCTTCCATAAATCCTTGCCACTCATAGAATGAACTGGTATGCTCGCCCGCAAAAAAGATGTTCTCTACAGGTTTTCCTTCTAGGTTTGCGATCGTCGTGAAATACCCTGGAGCATTGCAGGTATAACTTCCTTTTGCAAAAGGATTCGGCTGCCATGCTTGTAGATGAGCCACAAT
Source organism: Myxacorys sp. (assembly GCF_059501405.1). NCBI lineage: Bacteria > Bacillati > Cyanobacteriota > Cyanophyceae > Leptolyngbyales > Leptolyngbyaceae > Myxacorys > Myxacorys sp. The sequence continues at coordinate 4,708 of NZ_JCACCM010000155.1, read as the reverse complement.
CTGATTATTGGTTCTACGGACAGTAGAGGCAGCACCTGGAAAAACCCGATTAAGATCATTGATAAAGAGCTGGGCATCAGATTGTAGCTGATTCGGGTTTAATTTGCTTGCTAGGATGCCTCCCGTGTAGTTGGTTAAGATGCTCCGTTGCGCGGTTGCATTGATTGGATTCGTTTCCCAAGTGTTTTGCAAATACGACAAATCTGCATAGGCAGAGCCATTGCTTCTAAGCTCCACCCATGGACGATTAGTGAACCCAACCATGAGCTTGGCATTATTCCCGTAGACAAAATTTGTAATTGCTCGTTGCTTCTCAGACGGCAATTGCAATCCGCGTAGATCGACGTCACGCAGTGTTGAGAATGGAATTGCAAAAACCACAGCATCAAACTTATTAGTTGTGCGATCACTGAATGTAAGTTCTACCTTCCCTGCACTATCTTTCCGAGCGGCAACAAGCTGTTTGCCCAATTGCACTTGATTTTGCAACCGATTGTACAATCCTTCCGCGATTTTTTGGTTGCCACCTACAACGTGATAGCGTTCATCGCTAAATACTCCAAACGGTTGAAACTTGGAGCGTCGATCAGCGTGAATAAATAACAAAAATGCTAGACAGCTTTGCGCATCAATCTCGCGTCCGTATTCGCCTATATAAGCCGCTTTGATCACTGCCTTGATTAGGTCTCCAGCACCTCGATTGTCGAGATAGGTTTGTAGCGATGTGAGATCTAGTTGTCGATCTCGTTCAGTAAAGTTTTCTGCGGTAGGTTGCTGAGAGAGCGACCGCAAGTCTTCCTGCATCGCAGTGACAAAAGCACGAAACTCTTCTACGACTGATGCTTCTGAATATCGCTGCCCGTTGAAGAAGTAGAAGGTTTCTCCTGGCTGCTTATTCACGTCCTCAAGCGGTAAATTAAATTCCTGGGCATACCTCAGCATCGTTTTGTGTAGCGTGTCGATAAATTCTCCACCCCGTTCAGCAACTTGATTGGGGAACGTACCACTCAACGAATAACACCGCCCACCAACGCGAGTACTTGCTTCGTAAAGTGTGGCAATGATGCCTTGTTTTCTGAGTTCGTCTGCACAGGTCAGCCCTGCTAATCCAGCCCCAATGATCGCAACTTTAGGAGCACTGGGATTAGGGGCGGCAATCGCACGATGGAGATAACCAGAAGTGATGCCTGCGATTGTGCCTGTTGCAGTGAGCCTTCCCATGTGCAGGAGTAGGTTGCGCCGTGTTGTACGCTGGGTCGAAAGATGGGCAAGATGCGCCAATCCATCTTGGGTTGAAAGGTGATGTTGCTGACAGTAGTGAACCGTTTGAAGGATGTGAGCAAGTCGATCAAAAAGAGGTGAGTGGCTCATGTCGAACAAAAAGAAGGGTCGATCAAATTGCCATGCACGTAATACCGCCAATGTAGTATTTAATACATACAAAGCATGCTGATTATACACTATGGCTTCAGAGGACATCGATGCTCCAATAGATGTCAAGAAGTTGCTGATGCTAAATGAATCTATCCCGGAACGCGATATCCTTCTCTCAAGAAACACTTTCGACGGCAGGCGGCTGTGGGGCACAAGTTCAAAGCCAAGAGACTGAGCTGTTTTCTTCAGATGCTGAACCAGGCGTTCTCGGTATTTATCGAGTTCCGAATTTGGGGCATTACTTTTCAGCAATGCCCCGAATTCTTTTGGCTCTTTCCACGTTTTGGTGATTAGGGTCGATCGATGTTTATAGAACCCATTTAGGATCTTTTTTGACAGGCTAAGATCAAAAATAAACGTCCGCCAATGCGATCGCTGCGCTCAAACACACCAATCTTCAATTTACCGTCGGGATGGAAAGACGCCTAATGTTTCAGCGTTTCAGAGGTAGTTACATCACAATGCATCAGCCGCCAAGCACTATAAATCCCGGAAACACCACCTCCAACAATGGCAACATCCAACATTTTGCTACCCCTAAGAAGTTAATCAATACCTTTCAGCGTCTGGGCGACGATGAAATCAACGACATCCTCCAAGCGTCCGGTACGTTTGTAAACTTCCCGCTGTCGCGCTGCGCCATTGCCTTGCTGCATCGTCTGCCGAACGAGCGATGAAACCTCGTCCCAGTCTCCATACTCTTCTAGCGATGGGCGCACGAAGCCTAGAAACTTCTCAATGAGTTCGCGTGCTGGAACGGCACGCATTGTCTCAACGTCGATTAGCTCTGTATCTAATCCATAGCGGGCAGCACGCCAGTGGGCGGCGCGTATAACTTCGTGTCGCGTGGCTGGGGATGGTTTGTCTCTTTGAGCTTGTTCATAACAAGTCCGCGCCAAAGAGCGCACCAGCCCTGCAACCATTACGGCTTCATCCACCGTCATGCAGACATCTGTAACGCGAAACTCTACGGTTGGGTAACGCTCTGACAAACGCGCATCCCAGTAGATCTTTGTCGCTTCTTCTACAGCTCCAGTTGACACCAAAGCTTCTACAAGCGTTTGGTATTCGACGTGTGAAGAGAAAATTAGCGGTGGGCCGGATATGGGCCATCGGCCCCAAATTTCCGTGCGATAGCTGGCATATCCCGTATCCGTACCGAACCAAAATGGCGAGGACGCGGCAAGCGCCAGCAGCGGTGCTAGCCATATTCGCGAACGGTTCATAACCTGGATTGCCATCTCCGGATCGCTGATGCCAACGTGTACGTGACAGCCAAAGATCATGAGTTCGCGGGTCAGTTGTTGATAATCTCGCATCAGCCCTTGATAACGTTCTTTGGGCGTGACTTGCTGTTCTTTCCACTCGGAAAATGGGTGCGCTCCAGCAGCGGCAATTTGATTGCCGTCTTTGGCAGCGGCAGCAATAAGTTCCCGGCGCAAGCGGACAAGTTCTGCGCGTACTTCAGAAAGCGAGCGACAAACAGGCGTACCGATCTCTATCTGCGAAAGCTGAGCTTCCGGTTGTACTTCTTCACCAAGCGCTTTTTTAGCGATCGGCAGAATTTGCTGCTGACGTGATCGCAGTTCGCGAGTCGTGGGATCGATAATTTGATATTCCTCTTCAACACCAATGGTAAAGTCTTCTGTTGCAAGTGACATTGTCAATGTTTTTAGTAAGTTTTAGAGAATGTGTAACGATAAGCCATTTTCTGATCATTGCTGGAACAGTTTCAACAGATTTTCTGGGTTGTCCATTTTGTCCATCATCCCTCCAATTTAATCTAGCGACGGTTTCGTCTGTTTCTGCAAAGGACAAGTAATGTGTTAATCCGGTTATAAAGCGAGTTAAGCGACAGGTGCCTAATCAGGCGATCGTATTGATTGATAGAGCTCGCTGTGTTTAATCACTCAGTCAGGCGATCAACATGATTGATGCCCACAACGAGAGGCCTCTCGTTGTGAGCATTCTTATACTCTGATAAGTAGCTAGGCGGAATTAAACCGAAAACGCTGTAAGGCGGCAAAAAGAACAGCAATAAGCCTTGGTCGGTAATGTCCTAGACATGTTGTTGTCGGTTGGAGAATCTGCTGAAATGGAAGAGAGAACTTTCAATCTTTCAGCATCATGGTCTTAGAGCCAGTTCATTGTCCCGATTGTGACGGAATTGACGTAGTTAAGCACGGCACGACTGCCGCTGGCAAACAGCGGTATCGCTGCCGGAATTTTGACTGTGAGCGCAGCACGTTTATCCAAAATTACAGCTATGCCGCCTACGGTTTGCAGGTGAAGCAGCAGATCAGCGAGATGGCAATCAATGGGAGTGGCATCCGAGACACCGCACGAGTGCTTGGCATTAGCACGACCACCGTGATGGAAACCTTGAAAAAAAAGTCCACGCTTGAAAGCGGTGAATGAAACGGTGTTAGCTGAACTAGAACCGACCCAAACCATCGTTCGGCTCTGCCTTGCAGATGATCCAGAAGTCAAAGCAGAGATAGACGAAATGTGGAGTTTTGTGCAATCCAAAAAGCAACAACGCCCGTTGTGGTGGGCGATTGATCATAGAACGGGTCAAGTGTTGGCGTATGTATTAGCCAATCGCAAAGATCAGGCATTTGTGCAGTTAAAAGCCTTGTTGGAACCGTTTGGCATTATGCAGTTCTACAGCGATGGCGGGGGAGCTTATGAGCGTCATATCGCTCCCGTGTTCCACACGATTGGGAAACGGAACACTCAAAAGATTGAACGGAAACATTTAACGTTGCGAACGCGGATTAAGCGCACGCCTCTGGCGGAGCGAAGCGCTATGGCACGCAAAACGATTTGCTTTTCCAAGTCGATTGTGATGCATGATGTGGTGATTGGACTGTTCATCATGCACGCTTCGTGTGAGCCGAAGGCAACGAGTTGCGTTTGGACTATCCATTTAAGCGCAAACAACACCTCTAGGACATTACCCGACCGTCTTACTTGCATTTGCGTCACCGAGTAATTTACGATGTAAACAGTCTAAAGCGACTTTAACTTTTTCAGTTGGGGATAAGGTATTCGAGTTTCTCGGCATAAGAAGACCAACTTTGGTTGGCAAGGAGACTATCGCCTAGTCAGGATACAGCAAAAAAGAATAGTCCTCTCATAGAAGCTCTAAATCATTCGATTAGAAGTTTTAGACAGTTTGAGGAGAGAGAGGATGTGGCTAAGTTTATCGAAGAACTGGGCTTTGTTGCATGATTAAGAAATGGACAAACTAGCCTTGAGGCAGTCGTGGTAT
>NZ_JCACCM010000154.1:0-11210 GCF_059501405.1 Myxacorys sp. | reverse complement strand
AAGTCACAACACGACTAGTGTACTTTTTCTATCCTGACTTTGAAACAGCCCTGCCCCCAAAGCGGGTGCCATTAGGTGCCATTACGAGTGAAGTTAACGTATTACCAGAAAGCTTCAAAAAACCGATGCCCCAAGGGCTAGTGACAGGGATCTCAGACATACCATCACCATCAAAGTCGCTCTTTCTTCTGATCATTATTAAGTCTCCTTGCCATCAGGAACAATGCCCATCGCTGCGAATGATTCGAGGATTCGCAGTGATACTTGAATCATCCGTGACAGTTTGATAGAAAACCGTACTTGAATGAATGGGTTGTATTAACTCAAGCTGAAGTGTGATATCTCAAATATAGATGGGGAAAGCCTGCCAAAAAGTACCCACGAAGGTACTCTCGATTTGGGGATCTCTTTGCTAACTTTTGAAAAGCGCTTCGTGTGCAATCGGAAGACTGTAGGGAAAGCAGCACCGTGATTAGTTTTATGGATCGTCCAAGCTATTAAAGTGGCATTGCCCACCCTAAAGGTTTCGCGTAAGACTAAGATCTGTTTAGAATGCAATGAAAAATTGGATAGTAGTTCAAATGATGAAAAATGGGTAACGACTGACCCAAAAGTAGCTCTTACCATGGGCTCCTATGATCGGCTCCTAATTCAGCATACAGTTCGCCAGGAACTTAAATAGCTTTGTAGCCAGGAGATTTTTTTGCCGAAACTATATCGATTTGTAACAGCAACATAGAATGAAATCTTGATTTCATTCATTCAGTAATTCTATAATATTAGTCTCATTATTTCGCGTCTCGCAACGATTTCACCGGCTGCTAATGACCTATCAAGCCTAGCCGATCCTTGTTAACAGTCCGATCCTTGTTAACAGTCCTCTTGAAGGAGATTGCTGACCGACCTTCGTCGGTTCTTGCTTTTGCAGAAGGGCCCGATCTCCGATCTCTTCCTGGCTTTGCACGTTCCTCTCTAGTAGAATTGGGAGAGTAAATTTGCTCTGCCCCGAAGTTTGATATTGCATCAGGTTGTCAACAGATGAGAAGTAGTTCCCTCCTTAGCCAGATGCAATTCTTGGTTATGCTAACTAACCCGTCTCAGTAGAAAACTACTGAAGTCTTGAACCAAAGGTTTACACAATGGAAGAAATTACCACGAAGCAGCCGAAAACTGATTTGGCACAAACTAATCCATTTCAGTTGCGGAATTCGGAAGACGCGTTCCGCGAGGTGGAATCCCAAATCCATGTTTTCGGAGACAAAGTCATCTGCGACACTGATGGACGAGGATACGCTACGCCAGGGGATCGCCCTCCGATCGAGATAGTCGTCGATGCCTCAGAAGGGTTTATCCCTCTGTGGGGAAAAGGCATGACGTTGCGATGGCGATTTCAAGAACGTTCCATGAGTATTGTCGAGGATCCGGAATCCGCTAAAACTGCGATTAAGGAACTGTTGGGCGAAGCCATCTTGGCATGGGGTGACTCAGCACCCGTCAAATTTACTCAGCAGGACGATGTATGGGACTTCGAGATTGTAATGAGGGAGAGCGATCGGTGTAATCCTAGAGGATGTGTCTTAGCGAGCGCCTTCTTTCCCGATCCTGGCCGACACGAATTAGTGATTTATCCCAAGATGCTTACCCAGACCCGAAAAGAGCAGGTGGATACACTCGTCCATGAAATTGGTCATATCTTTGGACTTCGGCACTTTTTCGCCAACATCCGTGAGACCGATTTTCCGAGCGCAATCTTTGGAACGCACAAGTCATTTACCATCATGAATTATGGTAACCAAAGTGAATTAACCGATGACGACAAGGCTGATCTAAAAAGACTGTACCAGCTGGTGTGGAATGGTGAGTTAACGCAGATTAATGGAACTCCAATTCAATTGGTGAAACCGTTCCATACTATTGGAGTCCGTTGAACTTATTGCTCTTTCCTAATGTAAAATGGACTGAACACCCGTACTAGTCCAGCCGTGAAAATCAACCGCCACGACCAAGCCAAGATCCTCTCACCACAGGAGATCGCTTGGTTGTTTGACGGAAGGATGGGGGTGATTAAGGATTTAAAGTTGTTTCGATTGCTGAATGGGCTAGGGGAGAAGCAAGGAATGGAGGCGATCGCCTCTCTGTCAGTGCTCTCTTATATAGAAGGATTGCCAACCGAGCGAGATCAAGCGTTGTTTGGAATTTGCCTGTATACAACTGCCCGGATCAATGAAGCGTGTTCACTGCACACTGCTGATGTGTATGGGGCAGATGGACGGGTGCGCAATCGCATTACCTTCCGACGGGCCACAACTAAGGGAAAGCAGGAGACGCGATCTGTCCCGGTGTCACCCGAGTTGAGGCAATTGTTGGAAGGATATCGAAGTGATCGTCCTTACTTGTTTCCAGGGCGGTGGGGGAGAGGACATATCTGCCCGGAATCTGCCGATGCGATTTTACGGGCAGCCTTTAATCGGCTGGGGATTGAGGGAGCCAGTACCCACAGCTTCCGACGAACGGCAATTACCTGGATGCACAATGAGTGAGTGCCGATCAAGCACATTCAATCAATCTCTGGACACAAGAGCCTATCGGCGTTGCAGCGGTATATTGATGTGACCGAGAAAGATAAGGAGATGGCGATCGCCACACTCAGCTTCAGATGATGTGATTAGATCTGCTACCCCATCTACGATTACGGATATCTCTACACAAATTCATTGTTATCCATCTGATGTGCAACCACATGTAGAAGAGCAGTGATGTTGTGCAAAACACGCATTATCGCTTCTTCAACATCAGGTTTAGGAATGAAGTTGCCATAGAGCAGGATCTTCGAGTGCCGCATCAGTATCGTCAGGGGTTACAGTGTGAACAGCAACTGGATTTGTTGCATACAGGCATAAATGTAGCGAAGCTACGGCGAACTGTCACGAGATTGCTGCAATTGTTTCTATGTCTGTCTTTGGGGCATTGGAAAAATCATGGAAATAAGTTGTTTTAGTACATTAAAACTAAGTTACGATAACCCCTGAAGCATTAGCGTCATAGAGATTGCATGGCGGCTGACCGCAGCTTCGCTATATTTACGCGTTGCAGGTTGCAGTAATCGAGAGGTTGGCTGAGGCATTCTAGAGGGATTGCCCCGGTGAAAGTCCCACGGCCTGAGGGGCTGGGTTTGATTCCAAAACCCGATTCTTTGAGCTCGCGCCAGCCGTTCTGCTGTCAAATACTGGCTTTGGTTGTTAGAGCAGCCTTTAAGATACGCCGAGTAAACGACCGCCGACCCTTGTTGCACAAGCGCCAAGTTGATCGATTTGTTGCCGATAAACACCTCCCCCACTGTGCTGGGGTAACAGCATATCCCTCAGAAGTGTGACTGGCCCTCAATCGTCTGAAGCAGGGATAAAAGGCGGTCACTCAGAACCCGACTGAGAATCCCGTCGAGCAGAGCTAAATAGGGCCAACGCAAGTAAATTCACGCTTGAACCATCATTAACGTGAACAAGCCCACGCAGGTTTAGGGGCTTGCCCAAAAAATGATCTCGGTGGAAAATGGGAGCCTACGTGAGAGCGCAAAACGGAAATTGGGAACGAAGTAGGCATTGAGTTAGACTAAGTCGGGCAGGTGACTCTGCGGCTTAGTCTAACTCAACCCCAAGTAACCTCCTCAGCTGCTCTCTGAACCGGTCGATAGAGGTGATTAGAAGCCACAAGGCAGCCCCACAAGCTGATCTGATTGATCATCTCAACCCGATCATTCGGGGATGGTCGGCTTACTTTTCTGCTGAGTGTAGTAAGAAGGCTTACTACAAGCTGGATTACTCACTCTATCAAAAGCTGCGAGACTGGGCACATCGCCGTCATCCTAACAAGAGTGGATACTGGCGAGCCAGCCGCTACTGGCTAGTCAATCAAAGAAGTGGATGGATCTTTGCTGCCAAGCAGGGAAATAAACTGTTGCAACTTCGCACTCATAGCGAAACTCCCATTGTTCGGCATGTCAAAGTCCAGAGCAATCGCAGTCCTTTTGAGGGGGATTGGAGCTATTGGGCAGCGCAGGTGGGCAAACACCCAAAGCTACCGATACCCCCTGAACAGTTACCCATCCACTATGTGCTGAGCAACGAACCGAATTGCGATTCTTGCTAAAACTAACAATTTCATCAACCAACTGAGGCGACAGCATATCTAAGTTGCCTAAATATTCATTCGACTATTGACATACAAAAAATATGTATGTAATGTGTATTTATTCAGTTAAATTTCATCAACGAGTAAACAAAAGCCGTGGTTCTCTAGCCTACATAGACAGTTCTACTTGCCTTGTATTACTAAAAACCAGAGCCAAAACACGAACTAGACGCTTTGAGTAAAGCACACCCTAGACTGAATCTCTTTGCAACTCAATATTGAAGTAAATCCAAATCAACAACCAGGAGGAAACGATGCAATCTCTTCCTTTGCGACAAACTATTGCCAAATGGTTAGCACCTTCTCAACGTGTAGAGCAAGTTGTTCCAGACCCTTCACCTTGCGGCACTCTAGCCTATCTTGGTGACGATATCGGCATTGTCTGTGCAGCTATTCAGCCTTTTCAGCTGGGGCAAATCGAATTCCGAGGATCTTGGTGGATGGCTGCTTGTGAATCTAATCTCCTCTTGATGCCCAAGACCCACGTGCGTGTCATCGGGTTCTACTCTAACACCTGCATTGTCGAACCCTTGTATCCAAACTAGTGCTCACTTCTGTAGGAGAAAATATGTCTATCTGCCTGCGATCTCTCATCTTGCCTCACCCTCTGAGTCATCTCAGTTGTCCTTACCGTTTTCGTCTAAAGCGTCTTTCGCTTAGCAAGCGCCCGCAGCGATTAATATTGAAGACTACCATTCAGAACCTTAATCTGCACCGTAAACTACCTAGAGCAGGAGAAAACAGCAGACGCCCCAGACATTTCACTGTATTTAGATACTCAATGCATCAGACACAGTTTGGAGACACAGAGGAAGAACCTGGTTCTGCTTCATTGTGAATTAAATCTGAGATTTGAAGGTTGAGATAAGCCTACACAGGCGTGGGATCCTCTAACCCATTTCCTGTGTGGGCTTTTGTTATGATTTCTACATAGTTTGTATTAAAGTTGTATAGAGAATGTATAATTCATATGTAATTATAGTGAGAAAGTTGGAGGTTATATTAGGACAGTTTATTCAGTGACTTAGTAAAGACGTTCCATTCTCTAAAATCTCACCCAAGAGGCTATATGAACAGCAAAAAAACACTCAGAGGTAGAAACTCTACCAGCGACGATCAAGAATTGCTTCAAGAAGGCAATAAAGCAGAGAAACCACCCACAAAACAACGGAAGCGGTTGAATTTGGATTTAACTCCCGACGCCTATGCACTGCTTCAAGAATTAGCAGAGGAGTCAGGCAAGAACATGGCAGATGTCTTACGGACAGGATTAGCCCTTTACGACATTGCGCAAGAAGCTAATAAAAGCGGTCGCAGTCTTGGCGTCGTACAAGATGACAAGGTGATTAAAGAGATTATTACGACATAACGCTTTACAGCCTAACGTCCTGTTCAATGTGGGATGAGGGGGAATTAAATTAAGGGTATTGAACCAATCTATAGTGCTAGTTCTGCTGTTGTGTATGAGCTAGGCTGTGCTTTCTCTAGACCTTACCAAAACAGGGGAAAACGATGAGTCAGCGAAATGTTGGGAATTACGAAGATAGGGATAAATTCCCCCTCTCTCTAGATGAATGGTTGGAAGAGCGTTATGGCATACTGTCAGACGCAATTCAAATCAATGGAGTAAATTCTGTTCCTGACGAGAATCAGGGTAGACAAACAAAAGTTTGGTCGCTGTTAACGACTCGACCGCTACTGATGTGGGTATGCACAGGCTGTGCGATCGCGGGTTTCTCAGTTGGAGGATTGCTTTATTTGTATGAGATCTCGCAACGCTGAATCATTCGTATATTTGAACCTTCTATCGACTTATTGAAGGTACTGGGGTTTGAGTAGTAGCGGAACAGAAAGTTTCGCTAAGAGGTGTACCAGTTGAACCTACCGAGAATTATGAGCCTGAAACCCTTGGTATTCCGTTCAAGACCTCTGTACCAAACAGCCTATAGTCTAATTGGTAGGTCTCATTGAGACTAGAAAGCGCTTCTTGAAATGACTACTCGGTCAGTGTTTCAGCCTTAGCGTAAGTTTCTGTTCCATTACTACTCAAACCCCGTACTGAACGCTTATTCATCATCTAATACGAACCAAATTTTGTAGATGAATGTCGAATGTTGGATCAATCTTGAGACGCATTCTTGAATATTATCTAAAACCTGGTGAAAGTCATCTTCAATCCAGTCCCTACGGCGGCCAGAAGTTAGATCTTGTAGCTTCTGCAAAGTTGCTGCTTGTTCTTCTCTCAGGTCTTCGGCAAACATCTCTTGTATACTCTCAAAGTGTTCAATCAACTCATGAAAGCTATTCTGGGGCTGATCCTCTAGTCCGGCTGCCAAAATCCTGGTCGCTTCTTGAAAAAGCTGCAAAGATTCTTCTAAATCGGAGAAACGAAACTCTAAATCCCCGCGCACTTCTTCAACGCGACGCTGCTCTTCTGCCAGAGGATTAGAGGTTTCACCGTTTAGCACCGTTGCTAAACGTTCCTGCAAGTCATCAATCTGAGTACGACTTAAGCCAAAATTGTGCTCAAATTTAGCATCTTGTACGATTGCAGTGCTCAAATCCACACTCGTCAAATCTGCTCCCGTCAAGTCTGCACTTCGCAGATCTGTTTGATCAAGTCCTGCATTACTGATGTACGCCCGGCGCAAGACTGCATTTTGCAGATTGACTCGATCTAAACAAGCCCGCAGAAAGTTAGCACCAGTCATCTCAGTCGTAGATAAATCTGCCTCAGTCAAATCAGCTCCGCAGAAATAAGATCGATTTAGACTTGCTCCTCTAAGATTGCAGTTTTGCAGACTAGAGTCGCGGAATGAAGTTCGTGTCAACTTTGCTTCAGTTAAACTCGCTCTGCTCAAATTTGCCATCATTACCCTGGCACTGCTCAAATTTGAGTAATCTAGCTTAGCATCGCTCAAATCAGCCCCGTTGAGTTCGGTACTCATTAGCTCTGCTTGGTTAAGATTCGCTCGATGCAGCTTCGTAAACATTAGATTGGCTCGATTTAGAGAAGCTTGCTCCAGGTTAGCGTCGCTTAGGTCAGATCCTCGCAGCGTAGCACCATCTAATTTTGCGCTAGAGAGGTTTGTAGAAACTAACTTTGCCCGCCGAATTGCGGCTGTAGTTAGGTGAGCTTGCTCTAACTGAGCTTGGCTTAAGTCTGCTTGACTTAACTGAGATCGACGTAAAATTGCTCGATTTAAAAGCGCACCTCGAAGATTTGCACCTGTTAAATCTGCCCCAAATAGGAAGGCGCCTTCAAATTCTGCACCTTCCATTTGCGCATACTTCAGATGCACTCCATTCAAAATGGCATGATTTAGCTTCGCTTGATGAAGAATTGCATAGCTCAAATCACTGCCGCTTAAATTTGCTTGTGTGAGATCAGCTCCGCTCAGATTTGCATATCGCAGCACCGCATTTGTTAGCTTGGCTTGACGGAAGTTCGTCTCGTCTTGCAGTTGAGCACCGCTAAAGTCTACCCGCTCTAAAAGGGCATGACTCAGATCAGTTGCAGAAAAGCAAGCGTTCGGAAGTTTAGAACCTGTTAAGTCTGATCTAGTGAGAATAGCATGGCTCAAATTAGCGTCGCTAAAGTTCATTCTCCGCAAGCAAGCATCACTAAGATTAGCGTTGCTGAGATTTCCTCGTACTAATTTTGAACCACCTAAATCGGCTTGTTGCAGGTTCGCACCCGTGAAATTCACGTCTACAAGCTCAGTCCGAGAGAGTTTTGCTTCGCGCAAATCTGCCCCTTGTAGATTGGCTCCTCGCAGCATTGCGCCACGCAAGTTTACTTTAATTAAATTTGCGCCCCGCAGATCAGCCCCGCTAAGGTTTACGCCCCGCAAATTAGCCCCGCTAAGGTTTGCATCTCGCAGATTTGCGCCACTAAGGTTCGCGCCATTAAGGTCTTGATAACTGAGGTCGCGTTCAACGAATTGTGCCTTCGAGTAATCGCCTCCAGGTCTTAAGTCGGGTTGATTACTGTCTAGGTCGAGGGCAGAATGTGATCTTTTGTCAGGCATTTTCTAAAAACGTTAGGTAGATGACAACTGAGCAGAGCCATAAATTGCTAGGCTGCAATCGTGGTAGAACTCTTTCAAACGCTGAATCAAATCACGTCCATTCAACTTAAATCTAATCAATAAGTACATGAGTTCTTATATAAATTTTTATGGGCAATCTAAATCACTCTATTTTAGTTTGTTGTAGGGAATCCAAGGCTTTATTCATATTTAAGGCTTAATTTGATGAATGTGGAAGCAGCCTATTTTCAGAGCACAAATTAGCTTGATAGCATCTTCTAACATGAAGAAATTTACGCGATTGCCGAAAAACGAGCCTCAGCCTTGTTGTTTAAACAGAACTGCACTCCGTGCTAACTTATGCGCGATCGACCTTCTAGTTGGCTTGCTTGGTTAGAACCTGTTGCAGGAACGCTCGTGCTCTTGGTTGTGGTTGTCAGCATCCAGCTGTATTGGGGTCACCAACAAAACAAATTAAGAGACCTCCGAGAACACAAGCGTACGTTGCAACAAAAAATTGACGCTACAGCAGAAAGTTCATTCTCAAAAGAAAAATTTGGTTTGCAGAAGGACTTAGTTGCGCTTGAAAAAGACGGCATCGCCTTAGAGAACAGCATTAATGCTGGTATTGTCCAAGCTGTCGGTGGATTTCTACTGTTTGCAACTGCTTACGTGTCCTGGAAAAACTTAAAAGCCACTCAGCAGTCTGTAAAAATTGCTGCTGAGAAGCAAGTGACAGAACGCTATGTCCAAGCTATCAATCATTTAGGGCATGACAGTCCAGAGATTCGGTTTGGAGGGATTTACGTCTTAGAAAGAATTGCCAAAGAATCTCCCAAGGATCATTGGACAGTCATGCAGGTGCTCACTTCATACGTTCAGACGCGAGCATTGCTGGGTTTAGAACCCGAGCAAGCAAGTGTGTCAAGCGCTCCCGGTACCAAAATTTCTAGAGATATCCAAGCCTGCTTATCGATTATTGCGAATCGGCAGATCCAACAAGACCCTCGATATTTACCCTCCGACTCCAACACGCGACTCAATCTTATTGAAATTAATCTCTGTGGAGCCGAGTTACGTAATGCAAATCTCAATTATGCTTTGTTATTAAAGACCAACTTGAGCAGGGCATACCTCGTCCACGCCAATCTGCGTGAGGCAAATCTTAGTCAAGCCATCCTTTCTGAATCAACGCTAGAATCCGCAGTCTTACAGCAGGCAAGATTGATCAACGCGAATTTGTCGGGTGCAAATCTAGCGAAAGCAGATCTGAGGGGCGCGATCGGACTAACGGTGGCTCAAGTGAAATCGGCGAAGCATTGGGAAGACGCAATCTACGATGATGCTTTTCGAGCAAAGTTAGAATTGTCTGGAGCCAAACCACTTGAGTGCGGCAAATCGGACTTGCCATAATCCCCGGTCTCAATTTCTACTACTCTCGGCTTCGTCTCAAGCCTCATAATTGTTTAACTATTGCATCTTTAGGGAACGGCGTTCCCGGTCGAGTAGAGAGGACTCCTGGAATGTTTAAGCTTGCTTTGTATTCCCCGTTGCTCTCACCTTTCGGAACGCGAGAGTGTCACAAGATTTAGACCTTGCACTGTTGCAAGTCTCCCCCTCACAGAAGCCTGCCTGCGGTTCTCCCGCACAAGCCTCTTCAGACGGTCATTCACGAGACCCGATAAAGACAGACTAGCCGCCCCGGTCGCGGTAACGGATACCGAGCTTTATAGCGAAGGAAGTTTCCCAAGTGAAACTGCGCCGTTGGCTACGACGATTTAACCATTTGAACAAGAGTTTGTGCACTTCCTGTTCAAAACGAGTCACCGCTTGGCTGTTATCGCTCACTCCAAAGTAGTTGAAGTGCCCTCGCATTTTCTGCCCCACTTCCCGCCAAATCTGCGGAAGGGGCTGAACGTTACGCACTTGGCGTAGCCATTGACTCAGGTCCTTGAGTGCCCGACGGAATCGTTTCTTCGAGGTCTTGCGCTTCAGCCGAACATACCCGTTGCGACCCAAGCCCCAATAGTGAGTCAACCCCAGAAAGTCAAAGGTTGAGGGACGTTGCCCTTGCGCCAACGCTTGCCGAGCATGGCGCTTGCCAAACGGGAGCAGGCACGTTTTCTCTTCATTGAGCTGCAACCCGAATTTCCCTAACCGTCGCGGCAGAACCCGCATAAAGCGATGCGCGTCCTCCTCCAACTCAAACACCGCTATCATATCGTCGGCGTACCGGATGAAATTGCAGTATCCTTGGCAGTGTGGCTTGACCACGGTAGAAAACCATTGGTCGAGGACAACGTCCAGAAATACATTGGCAATCATCGGAGAAACAATTGACCCTTGAGGACTTCCTCGTTCCGCTTCTACAACACCCGCTGGCGTTTGTACCCCAGCTTTGAGCATTCGCGCAATCAGTCGCAGAAATTTTCGGTCCCGAATCCGCTCTTGCAGTACATCAAGAATCTGTTGGTGCGGCATGGTGTCGAAAAACGCAGACAGATCTAAATCCGCAATCCAATTCACTCGCTGTTGCATCACTTCCTGGTTGAGCCGACGCAGTGCATCATGACAACTCCGTCCAACTCGAAATCCATACGACGTTTCTGCAAACACCGGTTCATAAATCGCTTCTAGAATCTGTCGTGTCATTTCTTGGACAATTTTGTCCTCAACACAACTGATTCCCAAAGGACGAACATTGCCATCTGCTTTGGGAATCTCCACCCGTCGTACTGCTTGGGGGCGGTACGACAGTTGATGCAGTCTCTGATGCAACTGCCGCAGATTATCCTCCAGGTGTTCTCCATACTCTGCTTTGCTCACTTTATCGACTCCGAGAGCTTTGGTTCCATCCAATCCCTCGAAGCAGGCTCGCAGGTTCTCTACACTGAAATGATGCATCAGTGCAGTGAATACCGTTGCTGGCTCCCGGCTCGCCCGTTCCGCGATTTGTTCGACTCCTGTTGTCGCCATGTTTCCACCTCTGAG
>NZ_JCACCM010000153.1:34568-119348 GCF_059501405.1 Myxacorys sp. | reverse complement strand
TATCTCATCTCGTCACTGTTCTCTATTCTCCCTTATTTACCGACAAGTCTATTACGTTTAGCATTTTCAAAGCTTACGTATTAGCAGCAGATTTGGTAACGGATGCTAGATCAAATCCTGCTAAATTAATAGCTCAAAACGTCTAGCTCATTGTTCCTCGTGTCACACCCAGTTGATTCTGCAAATTCAATTCTCGCCACAGCTGCGCTCCGGTAATTTCGCCCCGCATCAATTGACGATAGCGATCGATCGTCTGTATTACCTCACGTGGAGACTCGTTGACAAACTCAAGGCGGAAGTACTTTACTCCCAGTTGAACTAAATGCTGCATGTATTCTGCCCCTGTTTGGGCCTTGCCGTTAAAAACCGTATTTCGGCAACCCGAATCGGCATGTAAAACATGTTCCGTCCCGGTGCGATCGCGCAAGGTGACGTCATGGTTCTCGCAGGGGCGACCGCAGTTTTTATAGTCTGTTCCATCAGACAAGAAGGCGCAGAACACGCAATGCTCCATGTGAAACATCGGCATATGCTGATGAATCGTGATCTCAAATGTGTGAGGTGATGCACTCGTTAGTAGATCCGTTAACTGCTCCATGTTCAGATCATAGGACGCTGTCAATCGCTCTAGCGCAAACGTTTGCTTCAAATAATCTGCCGTTAAGCGATTCGCCACATTGAATGAAAAGTCTCCAATACAGCGATCGTCTCTAAAGAAATTTAGCTGATCATAATTTCGGATCAAATAGCCATCTGCATCAGATTGACGCACTTGCTGCAAAATCCAATTCTCGCCCGGTTTGGTGATTCTAGGTGGCGCAACCCAGATAGATGAGGAAGATTGACGAACCAGTTCAACCGCTTGACGGTAGACACGAGGATCTTCAAATTCGCAATACAGCGTTTCAATTCCTGACTGAAGCGCTGCTTTCAATTGTTGAAAATTACGAACCAAAACGATTAGCTCTGGTGATTGCTCCACGATTGCGGAATCTGAATGCACAACCAAATTCTGAAGTGTTGCTTCTTCGTTAAGCTGCCAACGTTTTGGCTGCGATCGCAGGAGGTCCAATCGCTCAACCATCTCCCGTCGCACCCGATTTAGCTCACTAATCGGTAGCATCACGTCATCCGCAAGCTGATTCGTCAACCTATCTAACCGAAACGGAGTATTACCCAATCGCCCGAACTGGTCTTGCAATCGATCGGTTGTGAGTGGCTGAGTGTGAGCCTGGGTGAGGAGAATGGACGATTCAACTTGAGCAATATGCCCCTGTTCGTCACGCGCGATCGCAACCAATGGCTGCCCGCTTTCGCCATGAATTTCAACCGAAATTGGGCGTTGAAACTTGGGAGCATCGCCTGCAAAACTTTGGCGCACCTGTCGATCAAGTTCTGGATCACTCGTTTTCCAGACGCGATCGCCGACTTCAATTCGACGCCAGTTTAGATCGCGTTTGCCAAAGGTAAGAATCGAGTCTTGTCCGCGCTGATCGACCGTGTAGACCCGTCCGCCTTCTTCTTTGGCTTCGGGGTGTCCACTATCAAACACAACGCCGTCTCCAGCTTTAAGCGGCGCTTGCAGTCGAATCGTCAGTTGCTCGTTGCGAATAGATTTCACTTCGCCCAAATAAACGCCCCGCTTTTTGCCAAATTGGGCATGAACCAGCGCTTGATTGTTGATGCCTTTAAACCATCCGGTGTGGAGTCCCCGCGAGAATGCCATTTCTAACTTGTAGCGATCGCTCGCAGTGGAACCATCACGTCCCACATCATTCGACGTTGCATTCACGACTCGATCGATCGCCTCCCGGTAAACTCGCGTCACATTCGCCACGTACTCCGGGCTTTTCAGCCGTCCTTCAATCTTGAGACAGGCGACGCCCGACTGGATCAACTCCGGCAATACCGAAAGTCCTGCCAAATCTTGCGGGCTGAGCAAATATCGGCGATTCGCGCCTTGGTCTGGATCGCTCAAATCCACTACTCTGCCGTCTACCACCAAATCGTAGGGCATTCGACAGGCTTGAGCGCATTCTCCTCGATTGGCTGAGCGTCCGCCCAACGATTCACTCGTCAAACATTGTCCAGAATAGGCAACGCAGAGCGCTCCATGCACAAACACCTCTAATGGAAGTGCCATGTCGCGATCCTTCGGAGCTTCGCGTTGCGAGTCGCGGATCTGCTGCTGAATTTTACTAATTTCTTGGATCGAACATTCCCGCGCCAGCACGACTAACTGGCAGCCCAACGACTTTGCAAACTCCACTCCAGCGGCGCTTGTAATGGTCATTTGAGTCGAGGCATGAATCGGAAAATCAGGGGATAAATGTCGAATTAAGCGACAAATGCCAATATCTTGCACAATCACCGCGTCAACGCCAGCCGCAATGATTGTCCGAAGATAGTGTTCTGCTTCTGTGAGTTCTTTGGGAAACACTAACGTATTCAGCGTAACGTAACCTTTCACGCCGCGACGATGCAAGAACGCCATCAGTTCGGGCAAATCCGCTTCGGTAAAGTTTTGTGCTCGCATTCGAGCATTGAAGCGCTCTAACCCAAAATAAATCGCATCTGCACCATTTTCGACAGCGGCTTTGGCGCAGTCCCAATGCCCTGCGGGAGCCAGCAACTCGGGTCGAGTGGTCACGGTAGCATTCATGAAATCAGTTAACAGAAGGGCACTAGCGATCGTAGCAATTTAACTCACAACTTAGAGAACTGGAGACAACAATCGGGCAACTCTGGCGATAAATCGGAGCCACAATGGTTCTTTTTCCTCTGAAGTCTCAACAGGGAGACACTCTTTGAGATCGGCTAGGAGCATCTGTTCAACGTCTTGGATAAACGATTGTGACGTGACAAACACCGATGCTTCAAAGTTTAGAAAAAATGATCGATTGTCTAAATTGACCGTGCCAACTGACGCGATCGTATTATCAATCAACATGACTTTCTGATGCAAAAACCCCGGCTGATAGCGATAAAATTTGACGCCCGCTGTTTGCATTTCTTTGTAATATGAAAACGCGCAGTAGTACACCCAAAAGTGATCCGGACGGCTCGGCAACAAAATTCGCACATCGACTCCGCGAATCGCCGCTAACTTTAGGGCAGTGAGAAACGAATCATCGGGCACAAAGTAAGGACTTGCTAACCATAGCCGCTCCGTCGCTTGATTGACAGCATTGACGAAAAACAAGATGCAATTGGGTAGGCGATCCGCAGGCCCGGTCGGCAGGACAAATGCCGTTTGATCGACTTCTAGACTGGGCTTAACATCCCAATTGGCATCCAGAACTTCTCGGGTTGCCCAATACCAATCGCCCAAAAAGCAGCCCTGCAAACACTGCACGGCTGCACCCCGAACTCTCAAATGTGTATCTCGCCACGGGCTGAGCGGCGACTTATAGCCCATGTATTCATCCGCAATGTTGAAACCACCCACAAACGCGATCGCGCCATCGACAATCAAAATTTTGCGATGATTGCGAAAGTTGACCTGCCAGCGATTCCACTTTCCTTTCGTACTTTTAAATACGCTCGTCTGAACGCCACTGCGCGCTAGCGATCGCCGATACATTCGCGACAACCTACGAGTACCAATGCCATCGTATAACAGATGAACTTTTACACCTTGTTGCGCTTTCTCAATCAACGCGCGACGAAACGCATTCCCGACTTGATCATCACTCAGAATGTAGGTTTGTAGCAATATATAATCTGTTGCCGCTTCGATTGCTGTCAGCATTGCTGTAAATGTTTCTTCACCATCGATCAGCAACTCAACGTGATTACCAGAGGTAAAGGGAATGGCAGCGAGGCGATCGGCGAGTTCTTCTAAAGGCGCAAGCCGTTCTGGTAACGAAGTGATTTGACTTCGCAGTTCTTGGTATGCCTGACGCACTAAGTCTTGATGTTCACCAAACGCACCCCGCAATGCTTCTGCATACCCTTGAAACTGATTTCTACCAAACACCCAGTAGAGAGGAATCGTAACCCAGGGAAAGGTGACGAGTGAAATACTCCAGGCAACTGCACCCCGCGACGATCGCACATTCATCACCGCATGGGCAGCACTCGCAACGCCCCCCACCTGCACCAACAAAACTAGGATGCTTAGCACAGATACTTGGTTCACATCTAGCCCGAAAACTCAACAATCATAGGTTTATGATCCGATGAAACAACGTGATTGAGAACTTTTGCCCCAACACAGCTTTGATCCAATCCTCGATAAAAGATGTGGTCGAGTGGTGGCGACAGCAAAAATCGCTTGATGTTTTGGGCATCCTCTGGAGGAAATTTAGCACGAGTTAGCCTTAGTCTACGCGCCATCGATTCCAGCATGATCCATCGCCATCGATTCCAGGTGTTAAAGTCTCCAGAAAAAATCACTGCGCCCGTGTGAGGCGCGATCGCACGTTCTAACTCGTACAACTGTGCCTTAAATTTGGTCAACTCGACAAAGTTAATCAAATGAGAATTAATGGTAAGCAACGTTCTACCAGTGTTAGGTAGCGGATATTCAACCACAAGCGATACTTTTGGCGTTTGAGTCACAGGTTCGTAATGCTCGGTGACGACTGCCTTTCGAGTCAGAGAAGAGGCTCTCGCCGCCGTTAACACCCCTGCATAACTGTTGTGATAAGTATCAATAAAGTTGGGCGCAAAGCTCCATCCCATCTCGGTCAATTCACTCAAATGCTTGGCTTGAGTGCACATCCGTACTTCTTGCAGAAAAACTAGATTGGGCGTGTAGCGTTCTAGGATTTTAGCGAAGTCATCTAGCCAAGCGCGATCGCCATTATTCTTAGCGATGTTCCAATTGAGAATCCGAATCGACTTGCCACAAAGGGGCAATGGATTGTGATGGACGCGATGAATGATCATTTCATCTGTCCGAATGAATCGGTGGGATGGAAGGAAGGTCCTTAACATGGGTGCGGCTTTGTCAAACTCCGAGCGATCGCGCGATCGCATCAATCCTTGTACTAGCCTTTCGATAGTAGCGGATCTTTCTTTACAGATTGTGATCTTTCTTAGGACGATCCCAATCTGGTTTAGGATGACCATCCTTTTACCCAAAAAACACCACTATTTTTCAATTAAAGTCACGTTCAATTAAAGTCACGATTGCACTCACCAGCATTCGGGCGTCAAACGGTTTGGAGAGGTAGAGCTGAAATCCGGCAAACTCTGGGTCTTCTTGCACCGTTTCTAGATCTTCTCCTGTTAGCGCGATCGCAGGCGTTTGTCGTTGCCGCATCGAATCTTGATGCCGCAAATACTGAAGCACGACGGCACCCGTTCCGTCAGGCAGACGAATATTACTGAGTAAAATATCGGGTTGAAACTTACCCTCTAACAATTGGATTCCTTCTTTGACTGAGCCAGCAGCAACTACGGCGGCTCCCTGATACTCTAGTAAAAGCGTTAGCGCTGTCCGGGTGACGGCTTCATCCTCAACCACGAGGACTCGAAAAGGGGTTAGTTCTAGGGGCGGGCTGGACAAGACTGATGCAGTGAACCACGCTAAACAATTTAATCTTCAATTGTAATAAAATAGCATTTCTTCAGGTCGTTTGCATCCAATATCGACCTGAAGCCCCTTTTCAGGTAGACCAGCCAATTTTCTATGAGCAAAAAGCTCTAGTCTAAGATGGGTAAGAATTGACAGGTTTAGATCAAGGCTATGGCAAGCGTTCGACTAGACAGCATCTCACGACGGTTCAGCAAATTTGCAGCAGTCGATAATATTTCGTTCACCGTGCCAGAAGGACAATTTTGGGTGTTGGTCGGTCCGTCTGGGTGCGGCAAATCGACCATTTTGAGAACGATCGCGGGGCTAGAGACAGCAACCTCTGGAAATCTGTACATCGGCGAAACGCTGGTGAATAATGTACCTGCTCGTCAACGTGATGTCGCTATGGTGTTTCAAAACTACGCGCTATATCCTCACATGACGGTGGCAGAAAATATTGCCTTTGGCTTAAAGATGCGGCAAGCAGATGCCAAAACGATTGGAGAGCGGGTCGAAACCGTCGCACACATTCTTGATATTGCTCATCTGCTCGATCGTAAGCCGAAACAGCTTTCAGGCGGACAACAGCAGCGAGTCGCCTTAGGGCGCGCGATCGCACGTCAACCGCAGGTTTTTCTACTCGATGAACCGCTTTCTAATTTAGATGCTCAATTGCGAGACGATACGCGGGCTGAATTAAAGCAACTGCATCAACGGGTCGGAATTACGACGATCTATGTCACTCACGATCAGGTCGAGGCCATGACGCTGGCAGATCAAATTGTCGTTCTCGATCGCGGGGTGATTCAGCAAATTGGTGAGCCGCAAACGATTTACAATCGTCCCGTCAATCGCATGGTCGCGACGTTTCTAGGGAATCCGCCAATGAATGTTCTGCCCGTCACCTTCACGGGGACAGGGTTTCAGATCGGTGAACAAAGCATTCCACTTCCGCCCAAATGGAAGCCTCAGTATACGCTTGGAGCAAGGTTTGACTTGGGCATTCGACCAGAATATGTGCAGGTGAGCCGCGAGTCGGGACAATTTAGAGCAGAAGTGAGCGTTGTTGAACCGTTGGGACGAGAGGTCTTAGTGCGGGTTGTGCTGCCCAGTGAGAATCGCGGATTTCAACCGATTTTGAATGTGCAGATTCGCCCAGATTTAAACTTGCGATCGCGGGAGCAAATCTTCGTCAGTTTAGACCTAAATCAGATTTTTCTGTTTGATCCTGCCACTGGAACGCGGATCTATCCAATTTTATGATGAATTTTGTGATGATCGGTTTCACGCATACAATGCCCGAATCCACTCCCATTCCTGCTGCAAGCCTTCAGATAACTTGACTTGCGGTTGGTAGCGGAGAATTCTTTGCGCTTTCGACACATCGGCAGATGTGTGGCGGGCATCCCCGATCGCCGTCTCGATATAGTTTCGTTGAATGGGTCGATCTGCGATCGTAGCCATCGTATCAATCACTTCGGTTAGCGCCACGCGGCTTCCCCCACCAATGTTGAAGATTTCTCCGACCGCTTCAGGAACGGTAGCGGCGGCGAGATTAGCTGCGATCGCATCGCTAACATAGGTAAAATCTCGCGTTTGCTGGCCGTCCCCGTAAATGTCGATCGGCTGATTGTCTAGGGCAGCCTTGAAGAATTTGTGAAATCCCATATCGGGACGTTGGCGCGGCCCATACACGGTGAAATAGCGCAACGCACAGACCGGAACCCCAAAATTTTGGTGATACAGTCCGCAGAGTTGTTCTGCCGCTAACTTCGTAATTCCATAAGGCGAAACCGGGCGAGGACAAAGCGTTTCCGACGTTGGCATCGCCTCAGCATTACCATAAATGGACGAACTCGACGCAAATACGAATCGCTGAAGCCGCTTCGATTCTTTCGCCGCTTCTAACAGAATTTGCGTCACATTCACATTCTGCTCGGTATAAGTGCGAAAGCCTGTGCCCCAACTTGATCGCACGCCTGCTTGTGCCGCTTGGTGATAGAGAACGTCCACGTCTGCTAGCAGCGCTGTCCAATCCAAAGTTTGAATATCAGCCTCGATTAATTTGAAGTTAGGATGCTGAGCAACGGGAGCAATATTCTTCCGCTTCAGTGCCGGATCATAATACTCATTAAACTGATCGACGCCGATCACCTGCTCGCCTTGGCTCAAAAGAGCATTAACGAGATGAGACCCAATAAACCCCGCAGCACCAGTCACAACGCTTGTCGGCATACAAATAAGATCAGACTCCAACGATCTGACGATCTTACCTGATTGCGGTTCCTTAGGAGATACGCTTCTCTCGTTCCTAGAAAATCAAGGTTACAAACTACTAGCTCAAACTGCTTTTGAACTGACGAAACTTGTGCTGCAAGTTGTCATTTTTTCGCTTAATAAATGATGCAATTGAGCTTGCGATCGCACCGAAATTAGTACCAGAAACAGATGGGGTGTCTGGCAAAAATGACACGGGTTTCTGAATAGGATCATTGAGATATCGATAGTGCAGAAACAAATCTCGATAAGGAATCTCTACAGCAATTCCTTGACACAAACGATTAAATTTAGATGACGCAACACTCATGTAATGAATGTAAGTTAATCTCCGCCCTTTGTCATACAAAACATGCTCAATCTCATCGAACTTAGACGACCAATGAGAACCAGTTGCCTCGCCGTGAACTGCGAAGTTATAGTAAGAAATTTCGCTCCGCAAAACCATGTAATTTAGAAGCGATTGATCCGGCCCCCAAAGCGCCATTAAATCAGCTTCTCCTGCACAAAGATGATGTAGCAATTGCTCTAGAATTTCAGCAGTAAATACGCCTTTTTTAGAAGCAAACCAGCCCGCACAGAAGATATGAGACTTAAGCTTATTGAGAGTAAAAACCTTGGATAAATCTTCTTCAGATGCGTCAAAAATGTACTTCACATCTGAGCAGTACTGATAATCATTTGTGACCCAACTGTACTGCTCTAACTGTTGAAAAATAAGCTCAACCGATCCCATTGCTAGGGTATCAGCATCAAAATAGATAAATTGATCAAACGGACCGTCGAAACAGCACAATTTGCGGTGCATGGCGAGACGATAAGTTTCGGGCAGGCTGCGATTAGCGCTTCGCGCAACTCCTAAAGAAACGCGCCATTCTTTCTGCGCGCGATCGTGGGCTTTCCACGCTTGTGTGGCAAACGCTTCCCAACGCTCAATCGAGTCTTGATCCTCAAACAACGTGACCTGAGGACGACGAGCAACTTCAGCTTTTACCTGGTCTAACCGATTGTCATAAGGAATGATGCACACAGGCATATCTTGACCAATATTTACCTCAATACTGTTCAGCAACGCCACAAGCTGATGATAAACATAGTCGTTTGCCAGAATGTAAATACCATTCATTACCTTGCACTCACAAAAGAAACTAAACGAGATACTTTACGCCAAAAATTACTGGGTTCATGCAGATAACGGTAGTGCTGCCACACTTCCCAGTAAGGTGCGCTAGGATGCATAGCGATGCCCGCCCAATGAATGTATTGCAGCGGCTGATCTTTGTCGTACAGGACAGAGTTTCGATTCTCAAAGTGCTTAGAACCAGCCCAACTACCAGGTATCTTGTCTGAGGCTTTAACTAAATTTTCTCGTTTAGGGAAACACTTGAGAATGAGATAATTTAGAACAGGTTGATCCGTAACGCCTTGAGTAAAATCGAAATATTCTCGATGCTGAGAGCATTCTCGCAACACATCGTACAGTTGCTCCTCAGTAATTACGCCTTTTTTCGATCCCCAAAAACCACTATTAAACACATCTTGTAGCTGTTCGTCAGTAAAAATATTTTGCTCACGAATGATTGGCGAAAATACGTTTCGCAATCCTTCGCTAGAGAAGTGATAGTCGCTGCAAAAAAAGTCTATTTCAGAAAGCCGATTTAATCGATCTGCAATTTTCTCAAAAACGACAATATCTGTATCAATGTAGAGAAACTCATCTAATACACCAAACCAAACGGCTAACTTTCTCATTTTGTTAGGCAATGCTAGAAAGTCGCGATCGAAGATTTCACCCACGTTACGAGTGAGCCGTTCCAGCAATTCTAAGTCAGGAAAAAGCTGAACGTTGTGTAATTGATTTAGCGTTGTGAGAACCGTTTGATAATCATCGTTAAATGGAATCAGGTAGACCGGAACCTCGCGATCGCAGCGGCGAATACTGTTGAGCAATGCGATCGCATTATCAATGACTTTGTCGTTTGCGACAATATAAATTCCTTTCATTGTTAGTAAGCCAACCTCAATTTTTTCAGAACTCGTTTAACGAAACTGGGAGAAAGTGTTTTTGGTTCAGCAGGCGGCGGGTCAAGAAACACAGGACGCTTCTGAGGCTCATGTAAAAAGCGGTAGTGCAGGAATAAGTTCCGGTAGGGAAACATAACATTCTCGCCCGCACAAACTTGCTCCATCAATTGTGGCTTGACACCGATGTAATGCAGGTAGGTCAACCGAGTCCCGCGATCGTAAAGAATATGGTTTCGTTCTTCAAAATGCTTTGAGGTGACAGAACATCCAGTCGATTTGTCAGACGGCAAATAGGACCCTAAATTACAGCTTTTCAGCCCAGAGCGCATCACCATGTAATTCAGCACAGGTTGCTCTCCGGCTCCTCCATACAAAATCTCTTTATCGCCCGCTTGCAATTGAGCAATCAAGGTTTCGCGTTGGTGCTCTCCAAACAGTCCCCGCTTGGCAGCAAAAAATCCAGAACAAAAGATTTCGCTGCGAATCCGTTCGTCGGAAAAGACGTCATAGAGCTTTGCAGAATTGACGTTATAAATCTTGCTCGGATCGAGAAATTGGTAATCGTAAACGACCCAATCGAATTTATCTAACATGCCAAACACGCGATCGAGGGGACTCATCGCCAGCGTATCCGCATCCATATAGACAAAGTTGTCAAACGGGCCGTCAAACGCGCAGAACCGCCGATGCGCTCCATATAACCGGAGTTTGTGATTTAACCGTTCTGGGGCAATGCGTTGCATAAACGTGTCCCAACGCCGGATCGAGTCTTGATCGTCGTAGATCGTAACGTTTGGGCGATTGCGAATTTCTGCCCGAATGCGATCGCACTGATCATCAAAGGGATAAATGCAAATTGGCAGCGTTTGACCCATCACCACCTCAATGCTATTGAGCAAGGCGATGAGTTGGTCATACACACGATCGTTTGCGAGGGTACAAATTCCGTTCATAGTGGTTTGTCGAGAGAGCGTCTTTCAATCGAAGCGAGCAACATATTCGGAGAGCCAATTGACTAGATTCAATTTGTGCAGAATGACTTGACGTGCTTCTGCGATCGCGGCTTTCGCCTCATGCCAAGCATCCCGCGTTGCCGTCACCTCCTGGATATACTTCAATCCTTTTTCATCCAAGCTCGGCAACCGTAGAAAACTTCCTGGAGGCAACAGTTTGTCTGCCGCAGAGCCGCCATAGTAGATCGGCAAACACCACGACAGCAAAGCATCCCAAAGTTTTTCAGTGACGTACCAATCGTTCTCAGCGTAGTTCTCAATTGACAAGTTGTAATAGTACGGAGCCATGCCGTACCACTTGCCGTTCATCCGGCCTCTGTTGTATGACCAAGGTGGGAGATCTCGCCCATAGAGATCGAAATCTACGGCATTGTCTTGCAGCAGTTTCAGAAACGCCAATCGCTTGCGATGATTCTCCGTGCGGCTAATGCCAGAGGTAATCCAGCTACAGGTTTTGACTTTTTCGGGTGGGGGCATATCGTTCAGTTCGCGAAACGAATTGCCCAAATACCAGATGGCAGGCATGTAGTCGGGCACAGGTGCAAAGTCATCGGGGCCTGAAACGTGAGCGCAGTACTGGCTAGCGTTGGCGTAATTGGCTTTGGTAATGTCTACGATTTCAGGAAGCGGCGGTTCTCGAAGTAAGTAAATGGCGCGATCGTGGGGAACTCCGCGAAATCGTTCTCTGATATCAGGTGGCGGCGTAGGTTTACGCAGCATAGACCGCAACGATTTTTTCGGCTGAGACGGACGCGGAAAATCAAACTGATACAACAGTAGAAAATCGGGGTTTTCTGCCGATGCTTCGATTTGAATATTGTTCCACTGTCCAAACGGGTAGGGCGACTGCTGCCATAGCCAATCGGTCGGGCTTGGGTTAAGCCCGACGTAGCTGCTGACCATTCCAATTGTTTTCTTAGTCATAAGATGCGAGATTTCTGATGCGAGATTTCTAGAGGCCGACGGGTTGTTCTTCGTTTGAGAATTGCATGGAATAAAGCTGAGCGTAGAGACCGCCTTTTTTGAGAAGCTCAGTATGAGTTCCGAGTTCGACCACTTGACCTTGATCGAGAACGGCAATTTGATCGGCGTTTTGCACCGTAGACAGACGGTGAGCGATGACGAGCGTGGTGCGATCGCGGCTCAATTCGTCAATCGCTTGCTGCACGAGCCGTTCAGAAACGGTATCAAGTGCGCTGGTGGCTTCATCAAGAATCAGAATATCTGGATCGCGCAGGAGAGCACGCGCGATCGCGAGGCGTTGTCGCTGTCCGCCAGAGAGCATAACGCCGCGATCTCCAATCAGCGTCTCGAATCCTTGCGGCAAATTCACAATGAACTCGTAAGCGTTGGCACGTTTCGCCGCTTCGATGATTTGATCGTCGGTTACAGAGTCACACGCATACGCAATATTGTTGCGAACGGAGTCGTTAAACAAAAACGTATCCTGGCTAACGATGCCCATTGCTCGACGCAACGATTGGGGATCAAAGTCGCGCAAGTCGCGATCGTCGATCAAAATTCGTCCGTCGGTTAGGTCGTAAAATCGAGGCAACAAGTCTGCCATCGTCGATTTGCCCGCCCCGGAAGAACCGACTAATGCGAGAGTGGTTCCTTTTGGTAGCGATAGATTGACGCGATCTAGCACTTGGCGATCATATCCGGGATACGAAAAGGATAGATTTTGGAATTGAATTTCGTTCTCTAGGGCAATAAATGTGTGATTGCCTTTGCTCATAAACGGTTTATTGTCACGTCGCAGAAATTCGTTGACAACGGCAACGCTAGGAGCCATTGTTGCAAACGCACCGCGAGCGCCGTTGAGTTGCCCAACAAAGGGCAACAGGCGAAACAAAATCAGCAAATACGTGAGTAGAACCGTTGAGAGTGATTCGAGTTCGGCGGCAAAGAAAACCCGACCGAGAACCACGATCGCTAGCACTGTTAAGATGCCTGCCATCTCATTAACAGGGCCAATTAGGGCCGCATTTGCCTGGGATTGAAAATCAGCTTGTTCTCGCGCATCAATCAACGTTTCGAGCTTGTGATATTCCTGCCGTTCGTTGCCTGTCGCTTTTACCAATCGGATTCCTGACAGCATTTCCAGCACTGCTACCGAATAATCACGCGACTGATCCGAGAGTTTCTGCCCAAATTGCTTCGCTCGTTTGACAAAATAGTTATTTGCGATCGAAACAAATAGCAATAGTACAGTAGATGCCAGGGTCAGTTGCCAAGAGATCGCGAGTAGTAGTGCTACAAACACCAACACCGTGATCACCGTCGTGATCATCTGAATTGCAATCCGAATCGCGGCAGCCGTTGAGCCGACTTCTCCACCTAAACGATTGATTAAGTCTCCAATTTTTGTTTTAGCGTAGAAGTCTAAATCTACGTCGAGTAAAAGTTTGAGGCCATCTTTGCGAATTTCGTTGACCAGCGATCGCGACAAATGACTCGACGATAGAGTGCTGACATAGCTAGTGATATTTTTGAGCAAAATTGCCAACAGCACAACGCCCATCATGGTGAGCAATCGGGTGTCTCCCGCTTGTCCATCCACACTAGAGAAGGCTCTTTGCAACACTGGAGGAATCCCCTTGAGATTCACATCCTGTCCCAAAAACCCAAGAACGACGGGGACAATCAGCATCGTACTGACACCATTAAACAAGGCTCCCGAAAAGCCCAAAACCACTGTTGCGACAATCCAACGGGGATATCGCAAGGCAAATTGAAGGAGGAGCTTGTTAGGCGACATGGAGTGTTCTAGACAAACGACGATCAGGGCACATCAAGCGACGACAAAGAACTGTTTCTAGTTATCCCGCTTGTCTAGTGCAGGAAACACTTAGACAGGGTGTTTTGAATCAGGATACGCTGATACAGCAGTTTCATCTCATCGGCAACGGCATCAAACGTACGGATAATAGGTTTAAACTCCTTGACGCAAAGTTTCTACCACGTCTGGATCGCGGCTAAATATGCGATCGCGCCCTCCCAGCGTTTTTAGAAAGAGCGCGATCACTAATGACAGCAACCACTAGCGCAGTTGAGACAAGGAATTTTCGACGATCGGAGCCATAGCATTCACGCTGTAGTGAGCTAAACAGCGTTCTCTAGCTTGAAGTCCCCGGTCCTGAGCTAAATCCCAATCTTGAAAAATCTCATTAATTCTTTCTACAATATGCTCTGGTGATCCGGGATTTACAAGAAATCCAGTGTTACCTAGGATCTCCGGGATATCCCCGACTCGGCTGGCAAGAATTGGCTTTGCCATCGCCATTCCTTCGGTGAGTTTGATCGGAAACTGGGCTTGGGCGGTTACGGTGTCCCGTTGGGGAACGACTACGACATGGGCGGCGGCTACAATTTCGGGCATTTGCCAAAAGGGAGCAGGCGGGAGTTTGATCACCCAGCGTCCCCACTTTTCGATCAGGTGGCGATCGTAGTCGTCGTAAGGACTGCCGCCGACAATCACAAGCTTCAAGTCAAGCTGATTTAGACGATCGAGAGCAACCAAAACGTCTTCTAAGCCTTTGTGAGGACGGGACGCGCCCGGAAACATCAGCACCCGGTAATCGGATAATCCGTATTTACGACGGCTCTCCTCTGGATCGTATTTTTGCGGGTCAAACATACCCGTGTCCTTGCCATTGGGTAGATACACGCCGCCAAAGCGATTTTTTAGGAACTGCGTGTCCACCGTGATGGCATCTGCACGAGAAACTAGCTTTTCCATCGATCGGAGATAAAGAGGATGATCGAGCGATCGCAGTGCGCCATCCGATTTCAATACATCCCGCGCAAATTGTTTTAGTCCCGGACGATAGCGCCACTCATCGCCGCCCATCCAACTCATTTCCCAATCGTCAATGTCTAGAATGACAGGACATCGCTTCTGAAGTTTTTTGAGCAACGCGACGCCAAAACTCGCGGGCTTAGGCTTTACAGCATACACCACGTCACCATCGATCTTGGAGAGCAGATGTCTAACCGAGGTAAACAAAGGTGGCTGATTTCCGGGTAAACATACAATCGGCAGATCTGGCGGCGGTTCTGGATAGATTTTTTCGCCAAATAAAAATCCCAAAATTTCGACATCGTGATTGAGCGATCGCAGCACTTGCGCTAAAAGATAAGCGCGATCGACGCCACCTTTAGAAAAGTTGGGAGTCAAAATAGAAACTTTCATAACGAAACTTTCATAACAAAGAGTGCGCCAGAGTCCTGACTAAAAGTACCCTCAATCCTCTATAAGTTCTTCATAAAGCGCTACCATCTCCTCCGCGACTTCACGGATTGTCTTTACAGGTCGGATGCCTTGCTTGAGCGTCGCGACAACTTCTGGATGTTCCGCCAAGTGTTCAATGGTGTTTGCCCAAGCTTGGGGATCTGTCGCTGGAATCAACCAGCCATCTTTGCCGTGACTGACAAGTTCAGCGATGCCGCCCAAATCCGAACCCATGACCGGAGTTCCAACCGCATGAGCTTCTAGCACAACCAAAGGTCCCGTTTCAAGCCACTGTGAAGGAACGGCTAAGAGATCGAACTGAGCGATCGCACCAGGTACGTCGGCACGACTCAACGGATCTCGAATCTGAATTCTGGAATCTTGGGCTGCGATCGCAAGAATTCGTTCGCGGTTTGCCTGTCCGTGCTCATCCGCATGAGTAGCATGGATGATCAGTTCGACAGGCCGCGATCGCGGCACATGCTGAAGCGCTTGAACGAGGATTTGAACGCCCTTTGTTTCTTGCCAACGACCGAGAAAGCCGATCTTAAGCGAGGCGTGAGAGACAGAGCGTGAAAGGTGGGATGTCGGAGAAACGCCGTGGCGACTAAGAAGGAGTTTGGTTTCAGGAACGCCGTTTGCCACAAGGGCATCGTAGAGCCATTGACAGACAACGACGATTCGATCGGTGAGATGGACAATTTCTCGCAGTTGATGCGCGCGATCGCGCACCTGCGCTGGCGTCCTCAGTGTCGTTCCCAATTGGCGGAATCGGACATCGCTAGATTGCCGCAGTCGATCATAACTTGCGGTGACAAGCGATCGCGGCAGTTGACTTAACGGCTCGGCAATCCAAGGCGGAACGCGCTTTGAAACGCCTAAACAGTGACCACATCGAGTCACATTGATCTGCCCATCGCAGGCGGTTTGTCCGGCTTGCATCATTGTGCCGCGTACACAAACTACCTCTGGCATGTGAACGGTCAGGATCGTTTTCATGCCCAATTCACGCGCGAGGCGAAGATGAGGAATGCCGCATCCACCCCGCATTGGATTTCTTTCAGAATCCCGCACCGTATGTTGGTGATAGATCTTGCTTTGACTCGCTTGCAGCCAGCTTCTAAAGTCGGCAAACGACGCATAGCGATACACCTCAATGCCATTGTGGTGATGTGTCTGAGAGCGTGTCTGAGAAACGGTCAATGGGGAGGCTTTCTCAGGTTTAAGCGGCGTACCAATTACGCACTCAACGCCGAACAGCTTTAAATCTTGAGCTAATCCGTCTAGATAGACTTCCACGCCTCCTGACGAGTCTGGAGGATACCAAGCACTGGTTTGAATCAGCTTCATGGGCAAAAAAAAATAGCGTGAAACAGAAACGGAATACGTACGCGTTAAATCAAATCCTGGTTGTCCACTAATTTGATTCGACCACTTTGGATGTCGTCAAAAATGCGGTTAATCTGCCGCCGCTCTTCTTCGGTAATGCGTTGGCTAGCAAGTAACACGGATGCCAAGTGAAGATGTTCTTGACGGTTGAGGTGCCCGACTTGCAAAACCCGCTCAATAATTCGTTTGGTGGGCAAGTTGAATCGATTTTGGGATGCTTTTACCATAGAAGTTATCAGGGCTTCATCACCGAGGGGACTGATCGCGCACAGCAGCAAGTCGCGAATCATAGCGGTATTCATATGGATACCATTAATTATGTTGACCTTCTTACTTTTGCGCCTTTCTAACGCTGCTAGGCAAAGGTACGGTAAGTAAATGGTCAAGAATTTATAAATTCTGACTTGACGCCTTCACGCTACTTAAGTATTGACAGGTTGAAGGTCAGAATAAACACGAAGGCGAAAATTTCAAGTCATGCAAATCTACCGAATGCCAGTCCTTTCTAATAACTACGTTTTTCTGCTGCACAACCCTCAAACGCAGATCGCGGCGGTGGTCGATCCCGCAGAGGCAGAACCTGTGCTGCAAAAGCTAGGTGAATTAGGAGCAACTCTCGTCGCCATTTTTAATACCCACCATCACCGAGATCACGTAGGCGGAAACACGCAGCTACTACGCCAGTTTCCTAATGCGATCGTCTATGGAGGCAGTCACGATCGCGGACGAATTCCGGGACAGCAAGTATTTTTACAGGGGGGTGATCGCGTCTCGTTTGGCGAGCGCCAAGCGGAGGTGTTTTTCGTTCCGGGGCATACTCGCGCCCATATCGCCTACTACTTTCCGCCAACCGGCTCGGAGCCAGGAGAGCTATTTTGCGGAGACACTCTCTTTTCTGCGGGATGCGGCAGGCTGTTTGAGGGTACACCCGAGCAAATGGTGCGATCGCTGAGTCAACTTAGAGCCTTACCCGACACAACCCGAGTTTGGTGTGCCCACGAGTACACCTTGAGCAATTTAAAGTTTGCGATCGCCATCGATCCAGAGAATCAGGATTTGCAAGCTCGCTTTTCTGAGGTTCAAACGCTGCGTCGTCAGAATCAAGCCACGATTCCAACTGTACTTGGAGTTGAAAAACGCACCAACCCGTTTCTGCGCTGGGACACCTCCCCGATCCAACAGGCGACGCATCAACGCGATCCGGTCACAACCTTCGCGGCTTTACGTCAGAAAAAAGACAACTTCTAAAAGCTATATCCGGCGCTAAAGTAGAAGGCTTTATCTTGAGCATTTTCACCGCGATCGCTCAGATCGGAGAATGGCAACGCGTAGTCTAGCCGAACTGTAAATTGCGGAAACGGTTCAAGAATAACGCCTAATCCGGCGCTGGCAAGAAAGGTTTGAGCGGGGAGAACGTTGGGATTGCCAGAACGGTTCCAGATCGAGCCAAAGTCTACAAACGGCGCGAATTGAAGAATCGGTGCGCCGATTTCGTTGCGTTGAATCACAATTCGATCTTCGAGCGAGACCCGAAATCCATTATCGCCAGAGCGGGCATTTTGGCGATAGCCGCGCAAGGTTTGACCCCCACCAATCACAAACTGCTGAGAGGGCAATAGAGTGTTTGGCGTCAGTTGCAGATCGGCTTGAGCGACCAAGAGATGACTTGCACCGAGTCGCTGCACCCGCTGAACTTGTCCAAACCAACTAAAGAACCTCCCGTCGGGAGTCGGGGCTGAATTTTTGGTGGCATTGAGGACATCTAGACCAAAGCTGAACTGCGATCGTAGCGCCCAAGCTCCTTCAAGATCGCGCTTGATATAATCTTGTCCAAATTTGAGAACGCGAGTCCGGCTGTTGCCATTGGCATCAGGACCAATGCCAAACGGAAACGGCGTGTTTTGATACAAAAACGTTTGTCCGTTTTGCGCGGCAAATCCCAACGAAAGCGCAAATTCTTCGCGGGAAGAGCGGACGAGCGGCTGGCGGTAGCTCAGTTCATAGAGATTGGTATTGCTGCGAATGCCAAAGGCGGCAAACTGAGGCTCGACAATTTTGCTGCGACTTGGGGCAACCCGGAGTTGCAGCGTTCCATTCATCGCATTGACCGGAGCTCGGTAGTTAAAATCAAACGCATTGGAGCCACCTTGAGCCGTCCGAAAAAAAGCCGCGCTGAGTTGATCTCCTGACCCAGTTAGGTTGCGGTAGCCCACAATCCCGCCGAATCGCTCGGAGCCGACGCTGGGCGGAGAATAGTTATCCGCTCCAAAAAAGCCGTTTAGACCACGGGCTTCTTGAACCCGGACGGTCAAAATGCTTTGTCCTAAGCCCCTTCCAGGACGCAGACTTGCTTCTACTGCATCAAATAACGGATCGGCTTTGAGCAACCGTAACTGGTCTTCGAGCTTGTCTTTATTGAGGGGCGTCGCGGTTCCGAGGCGTAAGCGATCGCGCACGTAAAACGGTTTGAGCCGCGCTAATCCTTGAAGATCGATGGCTTCAATCGAGCCTTCAATCACTCGGACTTGCACAACGCCATCTACGATCTCTTGATCAGCAACAACCGCTCTGGAGGTAATGTAACCACGACTGAGATAAAGCTGTGTGAGCGCGTCTGCTACGTTTCGCAGGTCTTCAAGAGTGACAGTTCTTCCTTCAACTGGCTGGGTAATTCGCGCAATTTCGTCTGCGCTCAGTATCGTTCCGCCCACGACTTCAATTTTGCGGACTGGAATGTTGACCGACGACGGTTCGGGAGTTGGAGTCGGAGTTGGAGTTGGTGAGAGGGGTGTTTCTGCTGGCAGGGGCTGCGGGTTGGGAATCGGTTGGAGAAAGCGATCGGGGTTTGGATTGGCTCTTGGCAGGGCTGGAGATGGAGCGGTCTGTGCGACGTTGAAAGAAGCCTCTGCGGATTCCTCAGAGTTGCGCTCTGTGCCAATCGCGTTCGGTGCAGTAAGAAGCCCAATTAGACTAGTTAGACACCATAAAACCTGAATATTCATCAATTTACTCATCAATTGATCGCCCCGATGAGAAAAATCTTTCCGTAGATAAATTGCTTTCATGATTATAGACAAACCCTGCGATCGCCATTGCGGTTAGTACGGAGGGGTTTGAGCCGTGGTGTAATGCTGGGTGCCTAGATGATTCCACTCCATACCCGCTCTCTATTTCAACTCAGTCAGCATGAAACTCAGCAGGCACGAAACTTATCACCCCGCAATTTCGTAATCGCAAATTAGCTTTAGGATCAAAGAAACTACTTTTTCTTTCCATGCCCCTGACCGATCATCATAATCCGCTATTGACACTTAACTACGAACCTGCCTTTGAGCGTTTGGGAAACGACTTTTCTGATCCTGTTGCAGCGGCTGAGTTTCCGCAGCACAGCTTGCGCTTTCGCAATAATGATGTTTTGGCCCAGTTAGGACTCGATCCGCAAGCCGTCACCGACCAGCATTTTGTCGAAGCGTTCGGGCAGTTTCAGGATCGGAAGCCTTTTTTGGCGATGCGATATCACGGCTATCAGTTTGGTGAATATAATCCTGCGCTGGGCGATGGCAGAGGCTTTCTATATGGTCAAGTCCGGGACAAGAATGGCGAGCTTTACGACTTTGGAACCAAAGGCTCGGGACGAACGCCCTACTCTAGAGGCGGCGATGGACGGCTGACTCTAAAAGGTGGTGTGCGAGAAGTGCTGGCAGCAGAAATGCTGCATCGACTGAAGGTTCGCACGTCACGATGTCTTAGTTTGATCGAAACCGGAGAAGCCCTCTGGCGAGGAGATGAGCCGTCCCCCACGCGATCGTCGGTGATGATTCGATTTAGTCGATCGCACATTCGGTTTGGTACATTTGAGCGACTCGATCGCTACGATCGTAAAGATCTGATCGCCATTCTGTTAGATCATGTCATTGAGTATTACTATCCGCATTTGCTAAGCGATCGTGATAGATACGCGGCCTTTTACGCTGAACTAGTCCAGAGAACCGCAACCCTCGTCGCGCAGTGGATGGCGGCGGGATTCTGCCATGCTGTTTTAAATACCGATAATATGTCTATTACCGGAGAAAGCTTTGATTACGGGCCTTACGGCTTTATTCCAAGTTACGATCCGCAATTTACAGCCGCTTATTTTGACTATTCTGGGCGCTACAGTTATGCCAATCAGCCCCCCATTTGTCATTGGAATTTGAAAATGCTGCAAGCCCCTTTGAAGCGGATCATTGCTTTAGCGGATTTGGAAACAGGCTTATCAGCATTCGAGACGTATTACGAAGCGGCTTATCGGCAAAGAATGCTTTACCGATTAGGGTTTGATCACCTAGAGGATTCGATGGCGAAAGAACTGGTTAAGCTAACGGTTCAGTTCTTAAAAGAATCTCAAGTTGACTATCAGGATTTCTTTTGGGAGTTGACTCAGCAATTTTCTGACAATTGGCGAGAAGAAGCTAGCAATATCTTCGGTGAAGTTGTCCTGCCTGAAGAATTTCTCAATCTTTTTAATCAGTGGCGAGAAAAATATTATTTAGCCTTAAATCTGATGTCGAGTGATAACCTGATCAAGATGCGCGAGCGCTTACATCAATACAACTCACAAGTTGGATTAGTTCGACCAGAAATTGAGGCAATTTGGGAGCCAATTACACAAGAGAACAATTGGCAACCTTTTTACGATTTACTGGATCGAATTCGCTCATAAGATAGCGCTGAAAGCATGTTAGAACCACCTGTTTTTGTGACCTCAAGGCTAGTTGTGCGGCTGCTATCTCAGCAAGATGTAGCGGCGGTTCTCCACTACTATAAAGAGAATCAAGCCTTCCTTGAACCCTTTGAACCAATCCGACCAAGAAATTTTTACACCAAGGATTTTTGGACGCAGCAAATTGAGAAAAGTTTGATTGAATTTGGTTACGATCGCTCACTGCGGTTGTTTATCTTCACGCGGGCAGAACCTAAGAAGATTATTGGGACTGCCAACTTTACTCAAATGGTTCAAGGAGTCTCCTATTCATGCAGTTTAGGCTATAGCCTGGCTCAGTCAGAACAGGGAAACGGCTACATGGTAGAAGCTCTGCAACCCGGAATTCAATACTTATTTGAAGGATTGAATTTACATCGAATTAATGCAAATTATATGCCTCACAATCGGCGTAGCGGCAGTGTTTTAAAGAAGCTAGGATTTGTAGTAGAAGGCTACGCTAGAGATTACTTATTGATTAATGGCAAGTGGGAAGATCATATTTTAACTAGCCTCATTAATTCTAATTGGGTAGACACGTGATGAGAGAGACTATTGCCGCGATCTCAACTGCAATTGTGCCGGAACAAGGCAGTGTTGGCATTGTTAGACTGTCTGGCGCAGAAGCCGTTGCGATCGCCCAATGTCTCTTTCATTCTCCGGGCAATCAAGCCTGGGAAAGTCATCGCATTCTATACGGGTTTGTTCGTCATCCTCAAACGCAAATTATGGTTGACGAAGCCTTGTTAATGTTGATGCTGGCTCCGCGATCGTATACCCGTGAAGATGTGGTCGAATTTCACTGTCACGGTGGCATTATGGCAGTCCAACAGGTGCTACAGCTTTGTATTGAACAGGGCGCAAAACTAGCTCAACCGGGAGAATTTACGCTGCGAGCTTTTCTAAATGGACGATTAGATTTGTCGCAGGCAGAGAGCATTTCTGATTTAGTTGGAGCGCGATCACAGCAAGCGGCTCAAAGCGCGATCGCAGGCTTGCAAGGCAAACTTGCAGCTCCAATTCGGCAAATCCGAGCCGCTTGCTTGGATATTCTGGCGGAGGTGGAAGCCCGGATCGATTTTGAAGACGATTTGCCCCCGCTTGATGAGCTAGCAATTCGATCGCAACTGGCTCAGGTGTTAGAAAATGTCACGCAAATTTTAGCAACGGCAGATCGGGGCGAATTGTTGCGAACAGGTTTGAAGGTGGCGATCGTTGGTCGTCCGAATGTGGGAAAATCGAGCCTTTTGAATGCTTGGAGCCGCAGCGATCGCGCCATCGTCACTGATCTTCCGGGGACAACTCGTGACGTAGTGGAGTCGCAGCTTGTGGTCGGCGGAATTCCGGTGCAAGTGCTTGATACAGCTGGGATTCGAGAAACAGACGACCAAGTTGAGAAAATTGGCGTCGCGCGATCACGCTCGGCAGCCCAAGGGGCGGACTTGGTGCTGTTAACGATTGATGCCCAAGCAGGTTGGACAGATGCAGATCAAGAAATTTATGATCAAGTGAATGAAGGCCATCGCCCCTTCATTTTGGTCATTAACAAAATTGATCTCATCGATCCTGTTGATATTCCTCACTATCCCGCATCAATCAATCAAACTGTCCAAACTGCCGCCGCCCAAAATCAAGGGATCGATGATCTAGAAAAAGCTATTTTATCGACTGT
Source organism: Myxacorys sp. (assembly GCF_059501405.1). Taxonomy (NCBI): domain Bacteria; kingdom Bacillati; phylum Cyanobacteriota; class Cyanophyceae; order Leptolyngbyales; family Leptolyngbyaceae; genus Myxacorys; species Myxacorys sp. The sequence continues at coordinate 96,473 of NZ_JCACCM010000153.1, read as the reverse complement.
TCAAACTGGAAAGATTCAAGCGGCTAACCTTGATGTTGCAATTAATCAACGCCAAGCAGCGGCATTGACGAGAGCAAAAACCGCACTTCAACAGGTGCAGCATACGATCGCAGATCAACTCCCTTTAGATTTCTGGACGATCGATCTCAGAATTGCCATTCAGTCTTTGGGCGAAATTCTTGGTGAAGATGTAACCGAATCCGTTCTCAATCGTATCTTCAGTCAATTCTGCATTGGGAAATAGTATTTTTGTACCATCATGCTAAAATTCATTCAGACCTCCAAACCGTAGGGAGAACGAGCGCTATGACAACTACGGACTGGCAATCCACTCAAATTGAATATCCTGAATCAGACGGTAAACCGATGGCAGAGACCGATTTTCAGGGAGTTTACCTGATGTATGCCACCGAAGCATTGGATATTCACTTTCAAAGTCGTCCTGACGTTTATGTGTCTGGAAACATCTGTTTCTATTACGAAGAAGGAAACCCCAAGGCATATCTTGCGCCTGATGTTTTTGTGGTTTTAGGGCTTCCTAAACGCAAACGACGAACTTACAAAGTGTGGGAAGAAGACGGAAAATTCCCGAACTTTGTATTAGAAATTACCTCGAAATCCACAGTCCATGAAGATCAAGGTTCTAAGAAAGGACTGTATGCCTTCTGGGGCGTTCAAGAATATTTTCAGTATGATCCTACGGGAGACTATTTGAAGCCCCAATTGCAGGGACTCAAGTTGATAGATGGAAACTACACGGCTATTCCGTCTCATTCTTTAGATAATGGTGGACTCTCTATTTCCAGCGAAACTTTGGGTCTGGAACTTCATTTAGAAAATCAAGAATTGCGCTTCTATGATCCAATAACGCAAAAGAAGTTACTTAGCCATCAAGAATCTGAATTTGCAAGACAGCAAGCTGAACTTAGAGCAGAACAGGCAAGCCAACGAGCCGATCGCTTAGCGGCAAGATTGCGAGAACTTGGGATTGATCCAGAAGCGCTCTAACCTAACTTGAAGCTTGCACAATCGCTCTAAAATAAAAGATCGTTGTCAGCAGGAGCGATCGCATCATGAAAATTTTGATCATGGGAGGAACTCGATTTATTGGGGTTTATCTCACTCGGTTATTGGTCGAGCAAGGTCATGACGTGACGTTATTTAATCGCGGCAACAAGCCTGCTCCCGTCGAAGGCATTCAGCAGATTCAGGGCGATCGCACCAATCCAACAGACCTGAAAGACAAGCTGGCAGGAACAGAATTTGACGCCATTTTTGACAACAACGGACGAGAGCTAAGCGACACCCAACCTCTAGCCGACATTTTCAACGGTCGCGTTCAGCATTTTGTTTACATGAGTTCGGCAGGCGTTTATCAAAAATCCGATCAAATGCCGCATATCGAAGGTGATCCTGTCGATCCGAAAAGCCGTCACAAAGGCAAAAATGACACAGAACTCTATTTGGCAGAACAGGGATTGCCCTTCACCTCGATTCGCCCCACCTACATCTATGGAGCGCAAAACTACAACGATTTAGAAGCTTGGTTCTTTGATCGAATTGTCCGCGATCGCACTGTCCCGATTCCTGGTCACGGACAGCACTTCACCCAGTTCGGACATGTGAAGGACTTAGCTAATGCCATGACCAAAGTATTAGGCAACTCTAAAGCGATCGGGCAAATCTACAACGTGTCCCACAACCGCGCTGTTACCTTCGATGGACTCGCTCGCGCCTGCGCCCAAGCCGCCGGAAAAGATCCTGCAACGCTCCAACTCGTCCACTACGATCCCAAGGCGTTCGATTTTGGCAAACGTAAAGTCTTCCCCATGAGAACCCAGCACTTTTTCACAGATGTCAGTCACGCGATCGCAGACCTCAACTGGCAACCCGAATTTGATCTCGTCTCTGGCTTAAAAGATTCCTTTCATAACGACTATCTAGCCTCTAATCGTCATCAATCCACCCCCGACTTCTCCCTAGACGATCAAATCCTCTCCACCATCTAGTCATTTCACAGCGGTTTCTCCCTCCGGGACATTCCTCGCGAAAGCAGGCATTGCCCCCTCATTCCGCCTTCCCCCTTGACGCCGTTACCGCTCCTGGATATCTTTGTCTCTCAATGACAGAGGAATTTGACGTGAACGTTCTAATCGCCCTGATTGCAGTTGCAGTCGGTTTATTACTCTTGGTGCTGTTGGGGTTGGATCTGCAGTATCGGCGGCGTCTCGGCAACAAGATGGAGCTTTCCTCGGGAAAGTGGGAGATCGAAGTTTACGAACCTCAGCACTACGTTCTAGTCGGTGAGCTAAAATTTCACAACTTCACCGAACGTTTAGAAGTAATGGTTCCAGAGATTCGGGCGGAGGTGACACTGCTATCGATCGCTGGTTTAGAGGGCATCACGACCACGACTCGCATTGAACCTCGGTTCAAAGGGGCAGAAGTTCGCGCTGATGGCTACTGGGAAAGTCATATCGTCAAAATTGGCAAAGACGATCCGATCGAGGTGATGATCGACATCAAAGGACACGATCTCAGTCAACTCAGAGTGGCTTGGATTCAAATCCACTACATGACCTACGGGCCGGAAGGACGCTATCCCAAAGTGCGTCATGTGATTGTGCCGCTCAAATTTCCGGCTGTCGAAGAATCGAGTCGCTGGCGTCCTGCCTCTAACGCCGATGTTTTACCAATTCGGACTCATCTGCTGACACATTTGGATGATCCCGCTGCGATCGTCAAGCGCTACGTTCTACCGCACGCCCAAACCGGCGACATCGTGACGCTCGGAGAATCGCCTGTAGCCATTATGCAAGGGCGGTTCCGGCATCCCAGCAGCATTCAACCAGGTTGGCTAGCGAAACGGCTGTGCTACCTGTTTCTACCGACTTCTAGCCTCGCCACCGCGTGCGGACTGCAAACCTTGATCGATCTAGTTGGGCCTGTGCGGGTCTTCTTTGCGTTCTTGGTTGGGTCGTTGGCAAAACTGATCGGCAAGAAAGGAGTCTTCTATCAATTGGCAGGCGAACAGGCGCGATTGATCGACGATGTGACCGGAACAATTCCTCCTTACGACAAATTTATTGTATTGGGACCTCATAATCCCCGCGAAATCTGCGATCGCATTCAGCAGGAAACCGGACTTTCCGCCGCAATTGTCGATGTCAATGACTTGAAAGCAGTTAAGATATTGGCATCGACTGCTGATTTATCTCATGACTTGCTCAAGCAAGCCTTAATCAGCAATCCTGCCGGAAACGCGAATGAGCAAACGCCCGTTGTATTGATTCGCCCTACCGAATCAACTCAGAGGGTGCAAAGCAAGTTTCCAATTGGATGACCGCCGCTCCGTCCGCTTCATTTACAACGCAATTTTGAGTGAATCTTTCTTAAGGTTGACCCAAATTGAACCCTAAATTCTTACCTTGGGATTGACCCTCGCCATTGTTCTATGTTTCGAGCTTCTTCTCAGAATACTCAAATGGCAATCCGCCAAATTCAGTACCGAGACTTGGATGCGGTCGATCAACTCTGTCCAAACCCCGCAGATACCGATCAGCCTGCTTGCTCAACGGTGCGCGAGAAGCCTCTGTCGATTCGACATTGGTATGGTCTGCTCAAACTCCTCAGCCTGTTTCCCAATCCCTTTCAAAATTCGCTTTGCGTCTATGTGGCAGAACTGGGTCAGCGTGTTCAAGGCATGATTCAGGTGTCGCCGTTTAACCGTACGGGTAGCACGTGGCGGGTTGATCGCGTCGCGGTTGCGCCCGCCTCAAAACCTGATAGCAATGAGGCTCAAACCGATACTCCAGTTCTGACCAAGATGGACGTAGGCTCCCTCTTGTTGCGCTATTGTCTGGAGCGAATTTGGCAAGCGCGAATCTGGATTTTAGAAATTGACATCAATGATCAAGCGGCGTTAGCGCTTTACCGACAAAACGGGTTTCAGCCCTTGGCGAATATGACCTACTGGTCGATTTCGGCAGAGCAGCTGCAAGAGTTGTCTGAGCGAGAGCCAGATTTGCCGAATCTACTGCCTGTCAGCAATGCAGACGCTCAGTTGCTCTATCAACTCGATACGATGGCAATGCCGCCCCTCGTGCGTCAGGTCTTTGATCGCCATATTCAAGATTTTAAAACGAGTCTGTTCGGTTCTCTGATTGATTGGGTGAGGCAATGGATCACTGGAACAGAGTGCGTGAGCGGTTACGTATTCGAGCCGCAGCGCAAAGCCGCGATCGGGTACTTTCAAGTCCGGTTGTGCCGCGATGGATCGCAGCCGCACAACGCGCAGTTAACAGTCAATCCTGCCTACACCTGGCTCTATCCTGAGCTGATGGCGCAAATGGCGCGCATTACACGAGAAGTGCCCGCTCAATCGCTGCAAATGGTGTCTCCAGACTATCAGCCCGAACGAGAAGATTATCTAGAGCTGATCGGAGCAAGCCGGATTGGACACACACTGCTGATGTCGCGCTCGGTGTGGCACAAAGTCCGAGAAACGAAATCGATCGCAGAAGGACTGCAGATCGCAGACATGCTGCAAGGCTTACAGCCTGCTCGAAAACCCGTTCCGGGTCGAATCTCAATGCTGAAGTCGGTGAAGCCGCTTCCGCCTCAGCCCAAGGAAGACTCTAAGGGCGCTGATCCTCATAGTGGCGATCGCTATTGCTAAATGGCAAAACTTTCAGCGCTAGGGCTAGATGTTGGTCGCAAACGAATTGGTGTCTCCGGCTGTGATGGAACCGGGCTGATTGCGACCGGATTGTTTACCATCGAGCGCAAATCGTTTGGGCAGGTAGTAGAGATTCTCCAGCAAACGATTCTCGAACGAGACGTTCAGCTTCTCGTTGTGGGTCTGCCCTATTCCATGAATGGCACGATCGGATCTCAGGCCAAAGAAGTCCAGAAGTTTGCCAAATCGCTGTCTAAGGCGCTGAATCTGCCCGTCGAGTACATGGATGAGCGCCTCACGAGCTATCAGGCAGAACAAATGATGCACGCCCAGCGAATCGCTCCATCGCGCAACAAAGGACTCATCGATCGCAAAGCCGCCGCCATCATTTTGCAACAATGGCTCGACCAGCGCCGCCAAGACTTGAAAAAGCACGAAACCGAGATATTAGAGAACTCAGGAAACAGCGGGATTCAAGTCTAATGCCTTATTTCTTCAATTAGAGATTACGAACTACAAATTCCAAAGTCATTCCGTGTCCATTTCACGAGATACTACTTTTTGGAAGACGAACCGCAACTTCGTTAGGAAACTCCAGAACTGCCAATGAATCGAGATAGAGAAAGTCCAATGGAAGACGACAGCTTAGATATGGATACCCCCACCGTCACCCTAACTGATGAAGCCGGACTCCAGTTGACCTGCTACATCGAGCATTCCTTGGACGTGGATGAACAGGAGTACGTCTTGCTACTGCCCGTTGACTCCCCCATCGAAATCTTTGCATGGGAAGAAAACGGTGACGAAGACGAAGCCGTCTTAGTCGAAGACCAGGAAACGCTGGATCAAGTCTTTGCGATCGCAAAAGCGGTTTTAGAAGAACAAAATCTAGCGCTCAAACGAACGGCTGTGGTTCTCACCGTAGAAGGCGACTTGCCCGATCTAGATGAAGACGAAGAGTGGGCAGGAGTCGAATCTGACTCAGATGACGAACAAGAAGAATTACAGTTGCTCGCCAGCTTTTGGCACGAAGAGCAAGAATTCGCCATTTATACTCCCCTTGACCCCTATTTCATCTTGGCAAGATTGGATGGTGACGGACAGCCCCAGCTCCTGTCTCAAGAAGAGTTAAAGAAAATTGAGCCGATGCTGCCAATGCTCGAAGATCAACTGTTTGACGAGATGGAATAGGCAATACAGCCCAAATTCAATGGGAGAAAAATCGCCAATCTGGGTCTTTTCTCCCTTTTTTGCTTATTAAAAGCTCTAATAAATGTTGACTAATAGGCAAAGACGATTAATATTTGTTTCTTGGCAAAGGCAATAGCTGATCCCCGAATTACAACATCGCTATGAAACTAGCCCAGCGCTTTGCATCGTTCTCTATTTTTCTCGTCTTGGTGTGCTCTGCCCTTGGTTTCTCGGCATGGCGAGCACAGGCATGGTGGAATCAGGCAAGTGCGCCGATTACGCCTGCGTCAGCGCCCGCTCAAAGCAAGCGGGTCATTATTCAAATTCCTCAAGGCACGACGGCTCAAGGCATTGGTCAAGAACTGGAAGCAGCAGGCTTAATCCGGTCGGCTAAGGCATGGGAACTGTGGTCGCGCTGGCTGGCGTGGAAGTATCCCGATGGGGGCTTTCAAGCTGGAAATTATGAGCTTTCGACCACCGAACCACTGCAATCGATCGCCGAAAAAATTTGGTCAGGTCAGGTTGCGCAACGCAGCTTCACCATTCCTGAAGGCTGGTCGGTCAAGCAGATGGCAAGTTATTTTGAGCAACAAGGATTCTTTCGAGGAGACGATTTTCGGGCCGCGGCGCGGCAAATTCCGGTAGACCGCTTTCCGTGGTTGCCCAAAGATGCGCCTCACTTAGAAGGATTCTTGTACCCCGATACTTATCAAATCGCCGCAGGAGATGTCATTACGCCTCAGCAGGTGATTGACCAAATGCTCAGCCGGTTTGAGCAGATTGCTCTGCCGATCTATAACCAAAATCGGGGTAACATGGCGTTATCTCTGGCTCAATGGGTGACGCTCTCTAGCATTGTAGAAAAGGAAGCCGTGATTCCGGGCGAGCGCCCTTTGATTGCTGGAGTGTTCTCCAATCGCCTGAAGCAAAACATGCCGTTAGGCTCTGATCCAACGGTGGAATACGCGCTAGGCGTCACACAAACACCTGAAAATCCGCTGACGTTGAGTCAAGTCGAGACCCAATCGCCGTACAACACATACATCAATGCAGGATTACCGCCGACCGCGATCGCGAGTCCTGGACTTGCCAGCCTCAAAGCAACTCTCAACCCAGAAGCAACCGATTATCTCTACTTTGTCGCTCGCTATGACGGCACTCACGTGTTTAGCAAAACCTTAGCAGAACACGAATCGGCTCAAGGCTCGATTCGAGATTCGGTCGATGCAAAGGTAAACCAAGCTCAAGAGAAGAGTCAAGAGCAGCCGTCTAGCCGCAAAAACTGAGGTGTCTGTGATCGTTAAGGTTTGGATTTGAGACAAATCCCTTTAAACTGGTAAGGAAGTAACCTGAAGTTGGATTGTTCGTAGCGTTCTTTATTGCGGACGATACTCTAGTTGCTTGTATTACTGAGTAGGATCTTTTGGACTGCCACTGGTTTTTGAGGTCTTGATCCAGTGCTTCCTTTTGTCCGAATCATCTTATCCTTTTGGCTGCATACCGACTATGTCTTGGGGCAAACTTCTTCAACCCGACTTATTCCTAGAAACCACAATTCTAGGACTGACTCCTGAACTGATTCAACGGAACCACTTGAAGGGTCTAGTTCTAGACGTTGATGAAACGCTTGTCCCAATTACTAGCGCAAAAGCTTCGGAAGAGTTGTTGCCTTGGGCAGAGCAAGTCAGACAAGTCACCCAACTTTGGTTGGTGAGCAACAACATTAAGGAGAACCGCATCAGCCGGATTGCTAAGGCATTAAATGTGCCCTACATTACCGGGGCCCGAAAACCCTCACGCCGCAAGCTCAGACGGGCTGTGGACGGAATGGGGCTGCGACCAGAGCAAGTCGGGATGGTAGGCGATCGCTTGTTTACCGATGTGTTAGCGGGGAACCGTTTAGGCATGTATACCATTCTGGTGAAACCGATGGTCGATCCCACGATCGAGACAGCGAGACGCTATCCAGTTCATACGTTTGAGTTTTGGCTATCTCAAGCCCTAGGAGCTACGCTAACGCCGCACAAGCCCTAAATCTTAAAAAATTATTAGAACTAATGAGTTCTTCACAAATTTCTGGCATCCTTGGTAAAGATAAATTTGAGCCAGCAAAAATAAAGGCTCGACTGATAAATCACTATGAATACTAGGCAAAGCGTCAACCTTGAAAAAGATTGGCGCTTTGTCCGTTGAGGAGCACATAGGAATTACCTCTCATCGAATCTGTTGCAGTTTGTCAGACAGAACTTGAGCATAGTTTTGACTTCCAAACTGACGGGCAAGTTCGACTGCTTTCTTGAGATCAGATCGAGCCGCTTCACGATCGCCGACCTCCTCGTAAGCGCGGGCACGGTATTCGTAGGACTTAACCGACTGAGGATTGAACCGAATCGAGGTCGAGAAGTCTTGAATTGCAGAGCGGTAGTTGCGTAGCCAGAAATAAGCGACACCGCGATCGAGATAAGGACGACCTTCGCCCTCAGGAGCTACTTTAGTCGCTTGAGTAAACGTTTCCACGGCCCCGAAATAGTCTTTGGCAGCAATCTTCTGATATCCTTTCTCGATCAGTTGCCAAACGGTTTCCCGCGTTCCCTGTAGTCCTTGGATTTGATTCAGCTCCAACAAATTCAATTCGCCTTGATAGATTTGCCGAGCCGTTTGGAGAACTTGCAGGGATGTACTTTTCTGAGCATCGGTCAGCGACTGCTGAAAATCGCCCAATCGCTGACGCACTAGCGCTAGCCCTGAATAAGCACTGGCAGAATTTGGATCAACGCGAAGAATTTGGTTATAGGTGGCGATCGCATTTTGCAAATCTCCTAACTGAATGTAAGCAAATCCTTTGCCACTATAGGCTTCCTTAAATTTTGGATCGATGCTAATGGCACGATTAAATTCGTCGATCGCACCCTTATAGAATTTAGCTCTAAGCTTTTGTAATCCCCGCTCAAAAAATACATGGCTGCTCTGAGTTTGCTCTTGAATTAAAACTGGTAAACTGGCTTGAGCCGCAGAGGGAAGCGATAGACCAAGCAGCAGCATGGCAACACTATGGCAAGCGACATGCCAAGCCAAACGAGATGCAGGAATTCCTTTCCTGCACAATAAAGAGGTTTTCATAAGTTCAATCTGAGTTTAGACGGCGACTATCGATTGAAAGCGCACCCCCTTCTCGCTATTTGCAACTCAATTAATGCGTTTAGACGCTCGCTAGAAATTACAAATAGAGAAGTTATGTAGTAGTGCCCAGTCAGCCGTCAAACGATCGCAGTAAAATCCACAGTATTTGTTGAGCAGTTATGTCCGTATGGACTTAGGCTTCGTCAAACTAGGGAAACCTTCGACCTGCTTCGCAAGGAGGGATGAAGAATGAGCGATGAAAAAACAATCAAGATTAGTTTTTGCATCATTGTCAAAAATGAAGAGGAACGGTTGCCACGCTGCTTGGAGAGCGTACGCAGCGCAGTAGACGAAATGATCGTGGTCGATACAGGATCGGGCGATCGCACCATCGATATTGCCAAAACATATGGTGCATCAGTCTATTCCTTCGAATGGTGCGACGACGTTTCGGCAGCTCGAAATGAGTCACTTCGACACGCTCAAGGGGATTGGATTCTAGTATTGGATGCAGATGAAGTCTTAGTTCCTGATATCATTCCTGCTCTAAAACAAGGAGTTCAGAGCGAGCACCATTTGGTGATTAATCTGTTGCGCCATGAGATAGGGACTGTCCAATCTCCTTACTCACTGCTGTCTCGGTTGTTTCGACGGCATCCTGACATCGAGTTCACCCGTCCCTACCACGCCATAATCGACGATCGCGTCAGCGAACTCCTACTCCGCGAACCTCATTGGCAAATTGGACATTTACCAAAAGTGGCAGTTTTACATGAAGGATATTGGTCTGATGGAATTGCAAGGCGAGATAAATTTAATCGAGCGCGTCACACGGTGGAGGGATTTCTAGCAACGCATCCGAATGATCCATATGCATGTAGTAAGCTAGGCGCGCTCTACGTCCAGATAGGAGAACGAGAAACAGGATTGGAGTTGCTGAGAAGAGGACTGCGATCGATTCATAGCGATGCCAAGGAAAATGCTCTCCACAACGCTTCAACGCTTTATGAGCTTCACTATCATTTAGGAAGCGCTTACGCTGAAGCACAGCACTTCAATCAAGCAGAGCAACACTACCAAGCCGCAATTCAGCAACCCATTCCTGCCAAACTGAAGCTAGGAGCAATCAACAATCTAGGAAATCTTCTCAAAGATAAAGGAGACTTGCATAACGCGGCAGCACTCTATCAGCAAGCGTTACGGGTCGATCCAACTTTTTCAGTCGGTTATCACAATTTAGGCGTGGCGCTCAAATCAATGGGGCAATTGGCTCCTGCGATCGCGCAATATCAACACGCGATCGCCCTGAATCAGGATTACGCAGAAGCTCATCAAAACCTCGGTGTCGCTCTGATGAAAGTAGGACAAGTGACAGAGAGCCTAGAGGCATTCCGACAGGCGATCACGCTCTATCAGCAGCAAGAGTCGTCGGAGGCTGAGCGGCTGAGGCAAGGTCTACATGCTATGGGCTTCCAGGTTTAACTCTTATCAAGAAACTATGCCGTCAGTTGAGCGTTCTGCTCTTCGGCTGAGTCGCTCTCGCTTTGGGCTTGAGCCGCCGCGATCGCGAGCTTTTCTTCCTGAACTTCCTTTTCCTGGAACAGCAGACCGATGAGATGCACGATCGCAAGCCCAGTGGCACCAACCGAAATTAGGTAGCTATGCAGGGTATAAAGATGTTCAACCGTAATGGTACTAACGGCCCCTCCAGTCAGGGCATCTCGCAATTGCGGACCAATCAAAGGCAAAGCTTCGATTGTGCCAAGCTCGATCCTAAAGCGCCAGAACCCAAGCTGATCCCAACTTAAAATCATCGCTGTCCAGCTTAGACCGATGGCTGACAAGGTCAGAAAAATTCCACTAATCCACGCAACAAGCCAACTGCGACGGAATCGCTCTCCAAGAAACATGACGACAATTTGAACCAAGGCAAGCACAATTAGAAGGTTGCCCGAAATGTTGTGCATCGTGTGAACAAGCCAACCGTAGGGAATGGTTTGGTCGATATCTTTCAAGGAGCTATAAGCCCCGCCTGCACTGGGCTGATAGTAGAATGCCAGTAAAATTCCAGATGTCACGCCGATTAGGGTCAGCGTCAAAATCGTAACCGCAAGAATTGTCGATAGCCGTCTGAGAAAAAATGCAGTGTTGCTCATAAGTCGTACACGATTTGTAAGGACTATGTGTACCTTCGTTAAGTTTTATCTTAACGTAATGTAAAGGTTTGTGAACTTCCTTGATTATTTCTTTACCTATCAGAGCGTGTCGTTCGGCAAGTAACCTCAGTAAGCCTGAATGATTACGAACCCTTCTTGACTCGCTGACCTCAATGTTATGTAACCTCAATGTTATGTAACAATGTATGAACTTTTAGGCTGGCTCAACTCCTCCTAAACGTAGACTTCGCTCCTTAATCCGCCTCAGAATTGCGAAGAAGGCTGGCCCATTGATGAACTACTTTAGGCGTTCCGTACCAGTCTCCAGGAGAGCGCGGTGAGTGCCAAACGTTTTCCAAGGTAATATTTTCTGCCCCGTCCAAATGAGCCGCCGCGATCGGGGTAATGCCATCACCCCAACAGTCGCCTCTGCCACCTGTCATTTGATAGCTGCTATACGCTAACCAACTTCCTGGGCGGCGCGCTCCAAACACCGCTTTCCCTGCCACACACAGGTAATGCACAGTTGGGTAGAATGCGCCTGGATAAGTGAGATTCACAAAGTTCAAATTTTTCAGCGTCCAGCGTTCGTAGCTCGTTTGGGGCGTGCCTAGTGTGACGAGATTCGCAACGTAGCGATGTGCGCTCCAGGCATAGATGCGCTCGTCCACCATGCCATGCACGTCATAGAGCTTTTCTCCCAAATAGATCCGGGCAATCCAACCGCCCGCTGAATGTCCAATTAAATTAATGCGTTCGACGCCGTACTGCTGCCTCACTTGCTGCACCGTTTGGTCTAATCGCTCCAGAATCGGCAGAATGGAGCGTCCTCCTAGCGTGGGGAACCAATCCCGCTTTCTGAGCGGCACGGTCACAGTGGGAAGCCCCATTTCAACCAGGGTTTGCTGCATTTGTTGGTAATCGATCGCGCCTGCAAGATAGCCCGGAAGAATAACACTCGGCAATGGCATAAAACTAAACGATGAAGATGCTTATAGAATCTTAAAGCACTGTTTCTGGATTTCTGATGGCGAATCAAGTAGGGACGTTATACGGCGTTGGTATTGGCACAGGCGATCCAGAATTAATTACGCTGAAAGGATTGCGAATTCTGCAGAGATCGCCGGTGGTGACGTTTCCAGCAGGCGTTGGGAATCAGCAAGGCACAGCAGAAGCGATCGTCGCGTCTTATCTCCGGGCAGAACAGATTCGAGTGTCGATCACGTTTCCCTACACTCAAGATGAAGCCGTTCTCTCGGAAGCATGGCAGGCGGGAGCCGCGCAGGTCTGGCACTACCTCAGTCAAGGACAAGACGTTGTGTTTGTCTCAGAAGGTGATGTGAGTTTCTACAGCACCTTCACCTATTTAGCTCAAACGCTGCAACGTCAGCATTCAGAGGTTAAGGTAGAAACAATTCCAGGGATCTGCTCTCCACTAGCGGCGGCGGCGGCGCTTGGCATTCCGCTGACCATTCGCCATCAAAAACTCGCCATTCTGCCTGCCCTCTACACCGTATCAGAATTAGAAACAGCGCTTCGGTGGGCGGAGGTTGTTGTTCTAATGAAAGTAAGCTCTGTTTATCCACAAGTGTGGAAAATTCTGGAGCAGCATCAGTTATTAGGGCGGAGTTATGTTGTTGAACGCGCGACGTCCCAACACCAAAAAATTCATTCGGACTTGATCAACTGTCCTACGTTAGAATTGCCTTACTTTTCCATCCTGATTATCCACGTCGAAGCATAACGTTGTCCTCCGACTCCGAATTACGCCTTACTCATTGCTATGTCTTCTGCTCTCTCTGCCTTCTTCCGTAATCTGCCAGAGAATATTCAGCAACCCTCGTCGATCGCACTTTTAGGATCGATCTCGGCTCATGCGTTCTTTTTCGCTTCCCTGCCTGCCTTCACCTCTTCTCAGGAAAATCAGACCGACCCCTTGCGGCGTGTAGATGTGGTTGAATTATCGCCAGAGCAACAAAGCCGCCTGCCAAAAATGGGCTCTTCGCTGGGTCTATCTCCTCTACAGCAACCGCCAAGTACCAAGCTGCAACCGCCTCAAAGTCAGACAACTCCTGTACCCAATAATCCGCTACTCTACGACATTCCTGGACTCAGCACGCCCGTCTTGCCCGATCCGCAAGCTCAATCCTCGGACTCAAACGCACTGCTGAGAAAATATATCGCTGAACAAAATGCAGCGATCGCGCGCCGACGCGAACAGTTAAAAGATCTCACGCCTAGCCAGACGCAACCAAAATCGGATACGCCTCAAACCCCCGATCCGCAATCGGAAGCGATCGCAAATGCGATTAACAATGCGCCAAATGCTCAAATTCCCTTTGTGAATCCTGACGATCCAAATGCAAACTTCAGGGTTAACGGACAGCCGCAACCTGAACAATCGTCTAGCCCAGCCCCATCCGGCCCGACTCCCGTCTCTCCGAGTGAAACCACGCCCCCATCTCCAACCGCCTCGACGCCTGCAACTCCTGCTCCTTCACCGACAGCAACGCCTTATGCCGCGAGACTTTTAGAAGAACAGCGCCAGCTATACGCCTACAACCAATCGGATACAGATGCTGATCCACGGTTTGCAAAATCTGGAGTCAAAGCACCCGATCAAAACTGGGTCACTTGGAAAACCGAGAATATTCAAGAAAAGCTCGATCGCAAGGAACTGGCCTTAGTCGAGCATCCGACTAAAGAGGAAGAGTTAGAAAAAGGCATTCCAGTGCTGCCTTACCCAATTTTTTTCGCAATTCCTCGGTTTCAGCAAAATACGATTGTGATTGCTGCCACCGTTGGAACCGATAAAAATTTAATAGGAGAGCCAGTCTTGCTTGGCAAGTCAGGATACGGCGCGTTAGATCGAGAAGCGATTCGCTACGTGAAAGAGCAAGTCAAAACCTATCCCGCTCCTGAGAAACCGACGGTTCACCGATTTGTGTTCAAATATGCGCCGCCAAAGAGTCAAGCAGTCAGCTAAGCAGGGGTTTGGCAAATCAGGAACTGCGCGTAGGGAACCCTCTGAGAGCCTAGCAGAGCGATCGCTCATTCGCGTTACACTAAAACCTAATGGTAGAGCGTAGAGTAATTATGCAGGTTCGAGCCTTGGTTGTGGTAGTAGTTTCGGCGCTGATGTGGATGCTGACGGGGCTGTTTCCCCCAGATGCGCTGGCGCTAACGCAGATTAAACTATCCGACTTGTCTTATCACGAGTGTTCGGCAGAGGTTGGAGCCGGAACTGTAACCAGCGGCACATCACAGGCGGCAAGCTGCTACATTGTGACCGGAACGGCAACCAACCCGACCGATAAACTGATTGTGAATGCAGATATCTTTGGGCGCATCTTCGATGCCAACAACGACTCTGTGATGCAAAACCGCACCCGTCTCGGATCGATTGAAGAAGTTCCGCCTGGTAAAAGTACGTTTGAGTTGAGAATCAGCGTCCCAGCAAATCAGCCTACTCCGCTTCAGCTCAAGCAATTTAAAGCGGCAGGATTTACGGGAACCGTAAGACGATAATCTGTTGCCCTCACCCTAGCTCTCTTCTATGGGAGAGAGCTAGGGTGAGGGCAAATTCTGATCGCAAGCTGCAAATTCATTCTTCTAAACCGAATCACGAACGGCATAATAGGTACGGTTCTGTCGCCCCGGAAATTATGAGTTTAGAAAAGCGTCGTTGGTTTCAAGTGGCAGTGCAACTTGAAGGATCGATTGTGCCTGACGTGTTGCCGCGATCGCTGTTCTGTGGGTTTTTCGGTTTGCTCATTACCGTGTTGTATTTTTATGGGCTTCCCGTTTCGCTTCCCTTTCTCGCGAGTTTAATTCCGAACATTGTCTTAGGTTTGCTTCTCGTGTTTCGCACCAACACTGCCTATGAGCGCTATTGGGAAGGGCGGAAATGTTGGGGAATGGTGGTGGTCAGCGTTAGAAATTTGGCGCGGCAGGTTTGGGTTGCGATCGCAGAACAAGGGGAGCAAGATCGAGCGGATAAATTAACAGCCCTGAATCTCCTCGTTGCGTTTGCAATTGCGACCAAATTTCATCTCAGACAAGAACCAATTGGTGCAGAATTAAAGAATTTTTTATCGGCTGAGCAATACACCAAACTGCAAAGTATGAACCATCCGCCGCTTGAAGTGGCGTTTTGGATCGGAGACTATTTGCAGTTGCAATATCAACGCGATCGCCTCAGCATTCATCAACTCACGGCGATGCACAAACTTGTAGATAGTTTGGTTGAAGCGTTGAGCGGCTGTGAGCGAATTCTCAAAACACCGATGCCATTAGCGTATGCGATTCATCTCAAGCAGTTACTGTTGCTGTATTGCCTCTCGCTGCCGTTTCAAATGGTGAAAGATCTAGTGTGGTGGACGGCTCCAGTTGTGGTTTTGATTAGTTTTACGCTGTTTGGTATTGAAGCGATCGGGATTGAAATTGAAAACCCGTTTGGGCGAGATAAAAATGATTTGCCATTAGATACGATTTGCGAAACCATGAGCCGGAACATTCAAGATCTTGTAAGTTTGCGACCCAGTATTTCAACGACGCGATCGATGGAATCCTAATGCGATCGCGCTTCCAATTAGCAACGTAGGCGTGAGCCAATCTCCATATCGGACATAGAGCGTTTGGGTTTGGCGTGGGTAAATGACGCCTGCATGAAGTTGGTATTGATGGGGCTGCGATCGCCACACAATCCGCCCGTGAGGATCAACAATGCCAGAGTAGCCTGTATTGGTGGCGCGAACCGTCCAGCGATCGGTTTCAATCGATCGCATTACATCATGGGCTTGATGCTGCTCCATTAAAACAGTGCTGTACGGATCTAAATTTGAGGCTGTAATTAAAAATCTCGCTCCGGTTGCCACTTGCGATCGAAACAACTGAGGAAAGGCGGATTCATAGCAAATCCCAACCGCAGCACGACCGAAGGAGGTCTCGAAGTGTTGGTCAATTCGCCCCGGCAGCATCGAAGATTTTACCGGAGATAGCCGACCGATCAGTTTGCCGATCGTCGATTCAAACGGAATGTATTCTCCGAGTGGAACCAGCTTCACTTTGTTAAATCGCCCAATCGTTTCGCCATCTGGTGCGACGGCAATCAAGCTTTGAGTGTAGTGACTTCCCTCGCTTACAAACGTCCCAATCCAAGCTGGAACGCGCTCCTCTAAAATGGCTTGGTAGACTGCATTTTGTTGATTGATGCCTTGCCAGAGAAACGGCAGCGATCCTTCAGGGGTGAGAACAACATCAACATTTTGAGCAACCAGATTTCGATATCCCGTAGAATAGCCGTCTAACGCTTTCTTCAATCCATCTTTGAATAATTTAATGCGAGTGGGTACATTGCCTTGAATAATGCCAACTTTAATCGCAGATGATTCATTAAGAGCATGGCTATACATCACAAATCCGACGACATGCAATCCTAGAAACAACGCGATCGCACTCGCAAATAGCAACCTGGGTTTTCCCCCAGTTCTTCCAATCCAAGCTTCTGTCAGCAATCCATTCACCGCTACGATCGCGGCACTCACCGTCATTGCTCCTGAAATCTGCCCTAAATGAAGAATCGCCAAATTATGAGGACTTTGCGTAAACGAGAGCGCTGTCCAGTCAAGCGGCGTCCATTGCCGAATCGTTTCTAACGCGCACCAAAGGGCTGTACCAACTAAAACTCGCAGACCCGATGGAATGCCCAATCGCCCCATCCATCGCATCCCCCACGTCCACAGGCAAACACACGCCGTTCCCCACAGGGTAATAAAACTCCACGCAAAGGCAACGATTGCTACACTCGCAACCCAAGGAATGCCCAACCACATCAGCGGATGCAAGCCCGTCAGCCAAAACAAAGTCGAGCCATGGTAAGCAATCCCCCACACGAGCGGAAGAACAAACGGGTGCACAGCGGACGGCAGCGGACGCAGCTTAACTTCTGTACCGCGTACCGACATCACCCACAACGGAATGAGAGCAACCCACGCGAATCCCCAGAGACCAAACGGAGCGGCGGCAAAACTCATTAACACGCCACTAAGGAGCGCGACGATTAGAGGAAACGCAATGCGCCAACGATGATCTTTCAAGATTTCCAATTGACTCTCTTAAATCGGCATACTGACCACTCTACCGAAATTGCGATCGCACGTGCGATTTGAAATTCTGCCAAGTTCAGAGCGGGACGCAAACCATTCTAATAGTCCACAAACTGACTGTGTACTCAAACCTAACCGTGTACTATGGAAAAACGGCTGAATCTACAACTATGAACCGTTCTTACACTGATTCTGAAACACTTCGTACACGCCTAATCGAGACGTATCAGAATGCATCAACGCTAGAAAAGCAGATGCTTCACCTGTTCTCGGTGATCTACGAACCTGTCAACAGAACAGCATTTCTAGAATGCTTTAACCGCACAGGGACAGTCGATGAGCAGGGTAAGCTACTCGGAGCCAGCACGCTGAGAACTCGGATCGAACGGTTGTTGAAAGCCAATCTACTGATTCAAGAACCGGGGCAAGGTCCGCAATGCCATCCGCTTATTGTTGAAATCGTCACCCGCGACGCGATCGCAGCAGGCACGTTTGAAACGTTAGTCGAATTGGTACAGCGGAGTTTTCCGGTTCGCGCCAGTTGGAAAGGCGGACCCCGCTCGTTTAGTAGCGAAGGTCAGTTTGTGCGAGAAGTGCGAATCGGCATCTATCGCGGCGATGTTGCCTACATTGAAAAGCAGGTTGAGGACTATCAAAAGTACAGCTACCGCTCGGACAGAATTTCGATGGACGAAATTTTTCAAGAGGTGTGCAACAATCCGTTTGATGCTGAGTGGGTTCGGACACTGCCTCAGCAGTTGTATGAAAGCGGATTGGCTAGCATTTTGGCGGTATCAGCACTTTACTGTGTTGAAGCAGATGAGCCGTTTGCTTTACTTCAGAGAGAATGTACAACTGACGGTGGACAAGGTTCGGACTTCTTTCGGCTCCTGCTAACCGAGCAGTTTTTGTTGCGGAATCGCCTCTCAGATGCTCAGCAAATGCTGGAGCAGATCCCAGACGATTACAGCGAAACCGCCAGTGTATTTTTGGGATGGCTCAGCTTTTTGCAGGGAGATAATGAGGGCGCGATCGCGCATTACACCTTTGCGCTCAAGTCGCTGAGAAAAGCCACTCGCAAGCGTCAGACGTTTTTCAACTCGATTGGGGGATTGTTCTTTGTCCTAGCGCTGCTAAAAGAAGGTTCCCCAGAACGGCTGCGCGAAGCGGAAGGCTATGCTCACCTGATCAGTCGCCATCAGCACTGGCTCGGAGCGACGTACGATCGCTTACATAGCGTGCTGAGACTTCAGCAGGGCGACCTGTCTCAAAAAGAATTTCTGAATCCGTCTGTGCCATTCCACACCGATGAGCATAGCCTAGAAACCTTGTTCAGCGCTCTATGCGTGTATTGGATGGATGCTGCGATCGCGAAGAAGCGCTTGCCAAACGTTTTAGAGCCACTCTATCAAGCTGCCAGAACTTCCGGCTACCACTGGATCGCTCTAGAAACGGCAGAACTGCTATCCCGGCTCAAACCTCGCAGCATTGATCAGACCGAGATAGCGGCATGGCGTCAAACCAACGAGACGCCGCTTGTGGATTTGGTGCGATCGCAAGAACCCTGGGAATTGTGCCTCAACGCGCTCACCAGTTTGCACAAAGAACCGTCAGCATCTAATCATGGTGCGGCGGGAAACCAGCGCTTGGTCTGGTTTATCACCTTCTATCCAAGCGGCTGTCTCATTCAACCCCGCGAACAAAAACAAAACGCCAATGGAACCTGGGGCAAAGGTCGCCCGATCGCGCTCAAACGGCTCAGCGTTAAACCGAGCGACTTTGAGTATCTTACTCCCCAAGATCTGCGCGTGTGCGCTCAAATCGAGTCCTACTACTCGGCAGGATACTACGGCAAAACCGACTATAAGTTTGGCGATCGCGCCATCGTCGAGTTAATTGGGCATCCCCTCGTGTTTTGGGAAGAGACGCCGACGATTCGGGTAGACATTGTCAAAGGCGAACCGGAACTGTTAGTCCGCAAAGGCAAGCAAGATCGGCTGATTCTGGAATTTTCTCCTCCAATTAAAGGCGATCGCGACATTTTGCTGATCAAAGAGACGCCGACCCGGATTAAAGTCATCGAAATTGAACCCGAACATCGCCGTATTGCCGATATTATTGGCAAGCAAAATCGGCTGGAAGTGCCCACGGCAGCAAAAGAGCGCGTCTTGGCGGCTATCAATGCCGTGTCTGGCATCGTCACCGTACAGTCTGACATCGGCGGCGGCGTAGCGAATGCCGAAGAAGTGCCAGCAGATTCTCAGCCGCACATTCATCTTTTACCTGCAGGTCAAGGGCTAAAAGTAGCGGTGCTGTCCCGTCCGTTTGCGGTGGGAGGCTCTTACTACCAACCGGGAGCAGGCGGCGCGATGGTGGTGGCCGAAATTGATGGCAAGCGCCTGCAAACGACTCGCAACTTAAAAGAAGAAAAAGAGCGAGCAGAAGCCGCGATCGCGGCGTGTCCGATTCTGCGCGATCAGCCCGAAGAAGATGGCGAATGGCTCATTGAAGAGCCGGAAGAGTGTTTAGAGTTGCTCGTTGACCTGCAAGAAATCGCCGACACGGTTGAGATCGAATGGCCTGAAGGCGAAAAGCTGCGGGTGGCTCATCAAGCCGGACTGGGTGATTTTCATTTAGCGATTCAGCGTCAAAACGATTGGTTTTCAGCCAGTGGTGAACTGAAACTGAACCATGATTTGGTGCTGAACATGCAGCAGTTAATGGAACTCCTCAACCAGAGCAATAGCCGCTTTGTGCCGCTTGGAGACGGTCAATTTCTAGCGCTGACGCAATCGTTTCGCAAACGCTTAGATGAATTGCGAACTTACGCCGAAAAACACGGTAAGGGAATGCGATTTCATCCACTTGCGTCAATGGCACTAGAAGAATTTGTCGATGAAGTGGGCGATCTAAAAGCAGATAAACATTGGAAAGAGCATGTTAAGCGCCTGAAGGAGATGGAAACCCTACAGCCGAAAGTGCCCTCCACGCTTCAGACTGAGCTACGCGACTATCAAGTTGATGGATTTAACTGGCTATCCCGGTTAGCTCATTGGGGCGTAGGGGCATGCCTGGCCGACGATATGGGATTGGGCAAAACCTTACAGGCGTTGGCTTTGATTCTGACGCGTGCGCCCAACGGAGCCACTCTGATTCTCGCGCCCACGTCGGTTTGTCTGAATTGGATCAGCGAAGCCCAACGCTTTGCCCCCACACTCAACATTCTGCAATTGGGGAGCGGCAACCGCCAAGCGCTGCTTGACCAGCTTCAGCCCTTCGATATGGTGATTTGTAGCTATGGCTTGCTTCAGCAGGACGACGTAGCAGAAATGCTAGCTAAGGTGCAGTGGCAGACGATTGTATTAGATGAAGCACAAGCAATTAAAAATAGTGCAACCAAGCGATCGCAAGCCGCGATGAACCTGCAAGGCAACTTTAAGCTGATCACGACTGGAACCCCGATCGAGAATCATTTGGGAGAACTATGGAATCTGTTTCGCTTCATTAATCCCGGTTTACTGGGTTCTATGGAGCGGTTTAACGAACGATTTGCGATTCCGATCGAGCGATATCAAGACAAGCAAGCTAGCGCTCAACTCAGAAAACTGATTCAACCCTTTCTCTTGCGCCGTACCAAAACTCAAGTGCTGGCAGAACTGCCCTCGCGCACCGAAATTCCGCTCTACGTGGATCTGAGCCAAGAAGAACGAGCGATGTACGAAGCCTTGAGGCGAGACGCGATCGCGAAACTCTCGAACAGTGACGCGACCGCAGGCGCTAAGCATCTGCAAGTCCTGGCTGAGATCATGAAACTGCGTCGCCTGTGCTGTAATCCCAGTTTGGTGATGCCCGGTGTCCCGCTCAATAGCTCAAAACTCGCGCTCTTTGGCGGAGTCCTAGACGAATTATTAGAAAATCATCACAAAACGCTGGTGTTTAGTCAGTTTGTCGATCACCTGCACATCATTCGAGACTACTTAGATGAGCGAGGAATTGCTTACCAATATCTCGACGGCAGCACCCCGGCTAAGGATCGCAAAAAACGAGTCGATGCCTTCCAAGCGGGAGACGGGGATGTGTTTCTGATTAGCCTTAAGGCAGGCGGAACCGGACTCAATCTCACCGCCGCAGATTATGTAATTCATATGGATCCGTGGTGGAATCCAGCTGTGGAAGATCAAGCCAGCGATCGCGCCCATCGCATCGGTCAACAGCGCCCCGTGACCATCTATCGCCTCATCACCAAAGATACGATCGAAGAAAAAATTGTGGAGTTGCATCAGCACAAGCGGGACTTAGCGGATAGTCTGCTGGAAGGGACAGAGGCAAGCGGCAAGATTTCCACTGATGAACTCCTAAAATTAATCCAGATGAGTTAGTCCCCTCAACTCCCCTAGCGAGCTAAGATAAAAATTGGTTTGTTGAGCTAAAAGGGATGCCGAGCGTGCTGAAAGCCCTGATTGCTGATTTCAAGATCATTTTTGAGCGTGACCCTGCCGCCCGCAACTGGCTAGAGGTCTTATTCTGCTATCCAGGACTGCAAGCATTGATGTTTCATCGGTTTGCCCATTGGCTACGAGCCTTGGGGCTGCCCTTTGTGCCTCGGTTTGTTTCCCATCTTGCCCGGTTCTTCACCGGAATTGAGATTCACCCAGGGGCAACGATCGGGGAAGGCGTGTTTATCGATCACGGCATGGGTGTTGTGATCGGAGAAACCGCGATCGTCGGGGATTACGCGCTGATCTATCAAGGCGTTACCCTCGGCGGAACGGGTAAAGAATGCGGCAAACGCCACCCGACCTTAGGCGAAAATGTTGTCGTCGGGGCAGGGGCAAAGGTGTTAGGAAACCTTCAAATCGGTAACAATGTCCGAATTGGTGCGGGTTCTGTAGTGCTACGCGATGTGCCATCCGATTGTACCGTAGTCGGCATTCCAGGACGAATTGTGTATCGCGCCGGAGAACGAGTTGATCCCCTAGAGCATGGACGGCTGCCAGATTCTGAAGCGCAAGTGATTCGGGCACTCGTCGATCGGATCGAATCGTTAGAGCAGCAGCTTGAGATGGTGCAATCTCGTCAATTGTTAGCGGCAAGTTATGCGATGGCGGCGGTCGATCCAGAAGCTTTTTCTGAGAAGTTGCGCTCTGCGCTAATCGCACAAGCCATCACCGAATCTTGCAATGCGAAAAAAGCAGAGCTAGATTCGTTGTCTAACCGTCACTCGTCCGACAGTTGCCGAATCAGCGACCATATTATTGACGAATTCCTAGATGGTGCAGGCATCTAATGGGATTTCTGCATTGTGATGGGCTGCGTTAATTCTGCCCTCACTTGCAATAGGGAGACGGTAGGTTTAGTGTCTCCCTATTGCAATTTTTATTTAGGCTATGGGTTAACTGCCTCGACGTTCCACTCTCCATCATCACTACGATGATAGATAGATCGATTCTGTGGATCGCCTCGCAATTCCAGATGATCAACCCGGATTGGTTCTAGTAGCAACAAACAGAAATTAGACAACGGCTCAACTTCATTGGGAGACGGAGGAGAAAATGCTGTTGCGTCTGCTCTTGGCTTGCCTGAATCGGCCCACGCAAACTGGATTCTTGACTGATCCGATAAATCTTGCCACATTCGTTGACGGACGTTCCGAAGGCTTTCATCGGGTTCTGTGTCTCGAATCAAGTCTAGCGTTCCGGTGAGCCGAAATTGCTCGCGAGTTGTAGGAAAATACCAGCACAATTCTGCCCACTGAAACTGCACAATTTGCTCCAATTTTTCGCTGCGAGCATCGGTGATGAATTTTAATTGGTCGGTATCCTCTAAAAATCCGCGAAACACGATCGTTCGATTGGCAGGTTTCCCATCAAGGCGAACAGTTGCGAGTTGAGCATAGCGAGCGTAGGGCAAAGAGTGATTGCGATGTAATGCGTGAGCAAGGTGCGATCGCCAAGGAGCTAAAGACATAGTGAAAGCAGAAGACGGGTGAAGGCAAGTAAACAGAGCGAAGCTGATTTGATTAGCTAATTTGATTAGAAGTCTATCGGTCTACAGTGTCGCACGTCTCATTCTATTCACCACTTGAATCGCGGGCGTTGACCTTTGGATTGCGGATAGCTATGCGATCGCTCTCACCTTCTTCAGGGCTACCATGCGATTCTGCTGAGCGACCGGATCATCGGGCTTGAGCGCCAGCCCTCGATCATAGCTTTCTACTGCTTCCGCAAATCGTCCTAGACTCACCAAAGCTCCGCCCCGATTGTTCCAGGCACGAAAATCGCTCGGTCGCAGTTCTAGCGCTCGGTCATAACTCGCGATCGCGCCTTCTAGCTGTCCCGCCAGTTTGAGTGCTACGCCCCGGTTATACCAGGCTTCGTAGTAATTGGGCTGAAGCTGAACGGCTCGGTCAAAACTCGCGATCGCTCGGTCTAACTCACCCGATTTTAAGTAAGACGCGCCCTGGTGATACCATCCACCCGGATGAGTTGGGCTGAATTCGAGCGTTTTTTGAAAGGAGAGAAGCGCCGCTTCATGACGGTTCAGTTGCTTTAAGGCAAGCCCGCGATAGAGCCAAATCTCAGCCGCCTGCGGATCGAGTTCCAACACGTTGTCATAACTCGCGATCGCGGCTTCATAGTCACCGACGCACAGCAGCGCATGTCCGCGACCAATCAGCGCCTCTGAATAATCCGTCCGGAGTGCGATCGCTTGATTGAAATGGGTGATTGCGCCCTCAAACCGTCGAGTCACGTAGAGCGATATGCCCTGCATATACCAGGCATCCGCAAATTCAGGCGTCTCTTCTAGCGCTTTACCAAAGTAGGGAATCGCATCTTCGTAACAGTGAACCTTATAGAGCGTGAGTCCTTGGCTGTACTGAGCGTTTGGATAACTCGGCTGAAGCTCAATGACTTTGTTAAATCCTCGCAGCGCCAAGTCGTGATGTCCGGCGACAAAGGCCACCCATGCCCAACTGTAGTGAAAATAAGTCGATGCCGGAAACTGCGCGATCGCGCTCTCAAAACAAGCGATCGCAGCTTCATGCTGTCTTAGGCTCACCAGCGCATTTCCCTTTTCGCTGAGGGCATCAAAATGATTGGGCTGGAGTGCCAGCGCTTGATCAAAATACGCGATCGCGGTGGCATAGTCCCCAACTTTACTAAACTCCAACCCTTTTTGAAACAAGCTGTTAGCCGTGCCACTTTCAGTCTGAGCCATAGGTGTGATGTGATTGTAGTTAAGGGAAGGGACGCCTTTGGCAACGCTTTGCACGGGAAAACCATATCCCCCACTGGAGTTGATGGGGCGAACTACTAGGTAAAGTGCCCAAATTCTGGCGACTGACTACTATCTCTGCATTGCTGACTAATTAATGGTGTACTGAATCGAATTCAGCCTCTCTGGCGCTACGAATGGCAGAGTTTAGCCGACGCAGATAACCGATAAGCTCCTCTCTCGTTCAGCTCTAATGCTGTGTTGGGCTGCTTGACTACCCTTCCGATTCTGCTGTTACAAAATCTTTTCCATGAATATAGTGCATGGACTATCGTTGTATCGTTCAATAAAGTAAAAACCAAGTTTTCTATAGAGTTTGAGTGCTTCTGATTGCCGCTCATTGTTAACCAAATCAAGTCTGATTTTCCTATACTTTTCTTGCCGTGCAAAATTGAAGAGCATTTGAGCCATCTTCCAGCCAAGTCCCAGTCCTCGATACTCTTTTAGAAACCACATTCGCTTGAGTTCAGAGACTTCATCATTGAGTCGTCGAATTGCCCCAGTACCTACAACTTGTTCATTATCGACCAAGACCAAAAACGTACCATAATTGTCGAAATAGTGCGATCGCACATTCTCAATATCAGACATCGAATCATAGCGCCTCAAATCCTCCTCAGTCAGTACGCCTTGCCAGATCTCTAGGCAAACTGCCGTAACAATTTGCTTGGCTTGTTCGATCTGATGCTGCTGAATTGGTCTAATCTCAACCACTGGCTTTGCTGTACATCAAAGTTTTGAAGAAGTTATTCCAGTACGGAATTATCCTCTTGATTTGACAGAAACCTGAAGAACTTGGTTTAATTTGCCGCTCTGATATCCTTCTAAATCCAGCGTTACATATAGAAATCCGTAAGCTTTGAAGGTATCTATCAGCGTTGGTAAGTCAGTTTGCAGCACAAACTCTTTCACCTGGTCAGGCAGTACTTCAATTCGAGCGGTGTCTCCTTCCGATCGCACGCGAATATTCTTCCAACCCAGCCTTCTTAAATACACCTCGGCTCGACCAACGCGCTGAAGCTTGGGGATCGTAATCTCCTCGCCATACGGAAACCGGGAGCTAAGACACGGCTGAGCAGGCTTGTCCCAGTAGGGTAGTCCCAAATATTTAGCCATCTCCCGGACTTCAGCTTTCGTCACGCCCACTTCGGCCAAGGGCGATCGTGCGCCTCGCTCTTTTGCGGCTTGAATGCCCGGTCGATAATCATGCAAATCATCCGCATTGACCCCATCGACGACATAAGGATAGCCCCACTCCAACGCTAGAGGTTTTAGCGTGTCATGCAATTCGCTTTTACAGAAATAGCAGCGATTGACCGGATTTGAGGCGTAATTCGGATTTTCTAATTCATAAGTTTGAACAATCTTATGAGTGATGCCGATCTGAGCCGCCTGAGTGATAGCCTCTTCAAGATCTTCAGGCAGAAGCGAGGGAGATTCGGCCGTGAGCGCGATCGCGCCGTCTCCCAACACGTCATGGGCGATCTTCGCAACTAACGCACTGTCAATGCCGCCAGAATAGGCAATTAGCGCTTTGTCCAGATCAGCAAATAACGCTTTCAGTTGGTCGAGTTTTTGCAGCATGAGGGTCAGCATAGACAGCAACGATATCTAAGGTAGCGCAGAAAAAAGCCGCGATCGCTCTGTAAGGTTCAGAGCCTCGCGGCGGAAGAAATTCCAAATTTAGTAATTTGGCAGTTGAGCCTTATTCGTCGTAAATGCGGCACTCAGCCGCATCGGGATTGTCATCGCAGTATTGCTCCAAAGAGTTTTTGGGCTTAACTTGGCGCTTGTGAGATGCTTCAGCCTGGAGTTCTTCCACAGCATCCCAAGCCGCCGCACACTCACCTGATGATGCGCCGCTTAGGTCGCATACCGAACGCGCATTATCACGCTCTTCTTCAATTTTCTTTTCGATATCGTTAATCGTCATAGGTCCTCATCCTTTGTTGAAGGGAAGCTAGCTTGAATCCTAAAAGAATTCGAGAGAGTAGGTCATCGTGACCTCAACGGCTACCCACCTAAAATCACTATTTCTGTGATACACGAGGTTGACTATACTTCTCCAAAACCAACCCTAAACTCTTAAGATTCGAGGATCTGTAAGTCAGGCAACCGTCTTGCTGATTAAGATTTGAATCACGATTGTTACTCTATATTAACCTGATTCACCATCAACCTGATTTACCTACCTTCATTGACAGTAGATTGACAGTAGCCTTCAATCCCTTCATCAATAAGAGACGTAAATTAGTAAATTAAGAGACCTACCAATTAGTCTGTACTCCTGCCCTTCTTGCCCATTCATAACTAACGTGGTTTAGTACACTAGATCATGACGAGCGCAACCTCCTCACAGCCTCTCGTCCACCGTTAGCGGAAATAAAGATCATGTCATCAAGCTCCGACTCCATGAAGTGGGCAAGCGCCTTGTCAACTCGTCCTTTTCTAGAGGCAGCCGTTGAAGAGGTTACAGTGCAAGCCCAAGCAACCTTACAGGCAGAGGCGAATTTAGGATTTATTTTTATTTCCTCCGCGTTTGCCAGTGAGTATTCCCGGCTGCTGCCGTTGCTGCAAGAGAAGCTTCCGGGGGTGCCTCTAGTGGGATGTAGTGGTGGCGGCGTAATTGGGGTGACCTCGCGAGATAAAGTGCTAGAAGTTGAGGGGGAGCCTGCGTTGGGGCTGACATTGGCGTACTTGCCGGATGTGCAGGTGAAGCCCTTTCACATTATTGGCGATGAACTGCCTGATCTCGATGGTTCGCCTCAGGCATGGGCAGAGTTAATTGGGGTGGCGATTGCAGATCAGCCGCAGCTTGTTTTATTTGCTGATCCGTTTTCGGCTCGAATCAATGACCTGCTTCAAGGGTTAGATTACGCTTACCCCGCAGCGGCCAAGATTGGGGGCTTGGCGAGTTCTGGGATGATGGGTGGGTCGTCTGGCCTATTTTGTGACAATCGGTTTTACCGGGAAGGTACAGTCGGCGTTGCCTTGAGCGGAAATATTGCGATCGATACGATCGTGGCGCAGGGATGTCGCCCTATTGGTCAGCCCTACTGGGTGACCGAAGGAGAACGGCATATCATTTTGGCGCTCAAGGAAGATGATGGGTCAGGGGATGTCACCGTGTCTTGCCCTGTGAGCCGATCCCCATTAGAACTCTTGCAGGGCTTGATTCAGAGCTTAGACGAAGACGATCGCCAGTTAGCTACACAAGAAAATCGGATTTTTGTCGGGATCGCTCAGAATGAGTTTAAGCAAACGCTCGATCAGGGAGATTTTCTAATTCGGACGCTCATGGGCGTTGATCCTCGGCTAGGCGCGATCGCGATTGGCGATCGCATTCGTCCGGGACAACGGATTCAGTTTCACCTGCGCGATTCGGAAACGTCGGCAGACGATTTAGAAATGCTGCTAGAGCGCTATCAGCAAACGGTGCCATCCAATCCATCCCCTGCGGCAGCGCTGATGTTTGCCTGTTTAGGACGGGGGGAAGCTCTCTACGGAGAACCGAATTTCGACTCGCAACTGTTTCATGAGTATGTGAACAGCGTGCCAGTCAGTGGATTTTTCTGCAATGGCGAAATTGGGCCTGTTGGAAGCAGCACCTTTCTGCACGGCTACACCTCGGTGTTTGGCATTTGTCGAGCAAAAGAGTGAACCGACAGATAGAATTTAGATCTTTCACTGACATTATCTATGGCGCTTGTCCGAGTTCGTGAGCATGTTAATCCCCTCAGCCGAAAGTACCAAAATCCAGTCGCTATGCCCGACTGGGGTCAAGTGTATGGAAATGCAAGCCAGCCGTTGCACTTAGATATTGGATGTGCGCGAGGAAAATTTGTGCTAGAAATGGCGCAACGTGAACCAAACTGGAATTTTTTAGGGTTAGAAATTCGAGAGCCGTTGGTACATCAAGCGCTTGCAAGTCGCGATGCACTAGGGTTACAAAATCTACATTATTTGTTCTGCAACATTAATACGTCGATTTGTCCGCTCTTGGCATCGCTGGAGCCTAGAACCTTAAGCCGTATCAGCATCCAGTTTCCTGATCCGTGGTTTAAGCGCAAGCATCAGAAACGCCGAGTCGTGCAGCCAGAAATCGTCGATCAACTCTCGAAGTATTTAATTTCAGGTGGCACAGTCTTCGTACAATCTGATGTGCTAGATGTGGCACAAGAAATGGTTGATCGGTTTTCTGAGCATCCTGCCTTTTCACGTCAACACTCAGATTGGTTGCCAAACAATCCGTTTGAAGTTCCAACCGAGCGGGAGGTAGGAGTTTTGTCTCTTAACAATCCGGTTTATCGGGCTGTCTTTCAGAAGCACGGGGGTAACGTCTAGCTGTAATGCCCAATCTTTAAATCCACGATCGCAGCCACATTCGCATCTGATATTCCTGTGCAGATAGTGGCAATCCCAAAAAAATCGGCATCCAGAAGATAAACGCGGCTACTACAAGGATGACAATCCACATTGCTGCAAATCTAAGGTGATAGATTCTAAGCCAGCGATCGACAAACCAAGCTAACGCCATCGTCGCGAACACGGATGACCCCATGTAATGGTACAAAAACACACACCGCGATACGGGCATCCACGGCAACAGATTCGCCATGTAATTGACAAATAAAAATACGCCTACCCACAGGTCGCGCGCGGGAAGCAGACCAACTCTTGGGACATTGGGAGTCGCTAGACTCGGAAGCGCTTTCCAATTTTCGATTAGCACCCAGATCAGAAGTACGATCGCGCCCGACGAAAACCACCACAAAAATGGGTTGCCCATGGCGTGAACGTCGTAAACAACTCGTCCTGGAGCCAGTGCCAACGTCGAACCACTGGTAGGCAGCGGAGCACCGCTATCGGTAACTTGGTAGAAATACGCAAGCGGACGCAGCATGAGAATCCAGCTATACCAAGTTGAGCAGTAAGGATGAATGTTAGAACCGCTACCTACGCGCTGATGATAGGCAAAAATTTGTCGTTGAACTTCTACAAAATTGAACTCAGGATTGAGATGAATGTGAGGAATCCAGATGAGGTAATAAAACAGGGCTGGAATAGCGCCAAAACACAGCAATAGGTAGAGCGGATTAATTTGAGTCAGACGATAAAGCGGAGAAAATGGAGGGGATAATTCCGTTAAGATTGCGCCCTGCGCTGATCGAGCATCCTCCAAAGGTGCGCTTTGCACGGATGAAAAGGGTCTTGATACTGAAGAATTAGTGTGTTGAATAGAACTCAAAAATCGCAGAATCCATGCGAGGATCCACAGCAAAAAAACGACGAATAGAAACCAAAGTCCGTTCCATTTGATCGATGCTGAAGCTGCAAAAAATACACCCGATCCACAGAGCCAAAGCAGTTGTTTTTGGCGTGATAAAGCGTGCAGTGCCAACAAGAAAAGTAGCAGTCCCAACAGACCAAAGATAACTAGATAAACATTATTTAAGGCGTAGCGAGACTCAACCAAAAACAAGCCATCCAGTGCCGCAAACAATCCAGCAATCAAGGCAAATCGGCGGCGGAAGCTAAGCTGATAGGCAATTCCAGCTACAACAAGTGGAATGAATGAACCCGTCAAGGCATTGAGCCAGCGGTAGCTCCAAGTGCTTAAAGGTGAGCCAGTCAGCGAGTTTATCGTGTCTTTACCAAAGGGGAGAGCCTGAGCAACCCAAATGCCGATCGCAATCAAATATTTGCTTAACGGTGGATGCCCGTCAAAAAACCTTTTTTGCGTGAGATAGTTATTAGCAAAGTTTGCATAGTAAACTTCATCAAATACCAGCGTATTAAAGCGCCCTAGTCCCCAAAATCTCAAACTCAGAGAAACCAAAAAAATTCCAATGAGTCCACCCCAAAACCACCAATTTCGCTTTGCTACCTTTTGAGACACCCGCATAAGAGTTCAACCAATCGAGTTCAACCTTAAAGCATACTGACCTTCTTCTCGAATCGGAAGAAAATTCTGTCTTTTGAGACTTGATTAATCTACGGTTATAGTTAAAAAATGAGCTACCAAATCTACCAAGTTAGTGAATGTGTCGCAGAACAACGTAATTTCTTGAGTAACTTTTTGTAGCTCCGCCCCATTTCCAATTAACTCAGATTGCTCCTCACTCATAAAACCTAGCTCTTCTCGTTTAACTCCCGTTCTATCGGCTCACATTTGGAGGTATCTAACCCATGATTCGCGTACTCCTAGCGGATGATCAAAATCTCATTCGAGAAGGACTGAAAGCATTGCTAGAGCAGGAGCCTGATTTGGAAGTGGTTGCCGATGTGAACAACGGCTGCGATGCGATCGCAAAAGTAGAAGCGTTGCAGCCAGATGTGGTGTTGATGGATCTGACCATGCCCAAAATGGACGGAATCACCGCCACCCAGACGATCTGTGAACGATTCCCTGATATTCGGGTGTTAGTGCTGACGGCTTCTGATGATGCGGACTCGATTAAGCAAGCGCTACAAGTGGGGGCACAAGGATATCTGCTTAAAGATATGTCTCCAGATGAGCTGGCGAATGCAGTCCGGACTGCTCATAAAGGCTTTACTCAACTCAGTCCAGGTATCTTGCAGAAGGTCATGAGTCCTGTTGAAGTCGCAAACGAAGCGCCAAGATACTTTGCGGATACACCACCAGGGCAGTCGTTAAACAACGTTCTGCCGTTTAACTTGGCTCAACGACGGGCGGCAGAGGCTGACCTTCCCATCGGATTTCTGAAGCTAACGGCGCGTGAACGTCAAGTGCTGAAGCTGATTGCAGAAGGCTCTAGCAATCGCGAAATTGCTCAAACGCTAGATATTTCTGAAGGAACGGTGAAAAATCACGTGGCGAGTATCTTAGGTCGTCTCAACTTGCGCGATCGCACACAAGCGGCGATCGTCGCTAACTCGGTCATGTCCTTGCTTTAGATTGCTCTTAACTTTAGATTGCTAAAGTTGGATCGCTAATGCCGCTGCTAGGGAAACCTGAAGATCAATTGCGTTGCCGAAAATCAGTCACTCTTTGATTTCTGTGTTACAAGATTCTGGCGACATAAAGCAATTGTTCTCAGGTGTTAGCGGAGATTGACGATGACTCACGTATTAATAGATTTACCGACTTGGGCAGCGAACGTATCCCATGCCAGCAGCGCTTTGCACTCGTTTCATTGGCATGTATCAGACGATTGGATTGTCTTAGCTCAGCAATTCAAAGAAACCGATATTACGGGAGAAGTGGGAAAGAGTTGGGGTCAATTTGTCAAGACCGGGCAAGTATGGGCGCTGTTAGTCGGTTTAGTGGTTGGCTACTTGGCAAGAGCGCTCACGTCCTATGGTTAAAGCGAATTTGGTTAGAGCAGATTTGGTTAGAGCAAATTTGCCGTTTGTAGTTCACGATGGGCCATTTTAGATTTCTAGATTGCTGTAGGCTTAGGAGTTGTGATTTATCCCTTCCTCGGAGTAGGTTCTCTTGAGTCAACAGCAAGCTTCTGATGGACTGTCAAAAACCTGGAGTCAGCGCTTTGAAACCGCGTTGCATCCTGCGATCGCTCAGTTTAACGCCAGCATCGGATTTGATATCGAATTAATCGAATACGATATCACTGGCTCTCAGGCACACGCAAAAATGCTCGCTAAAACCGGAATTATTTCTCCCGAAGAGGGTGAACAACTGGTACAGGGGCTAGAGCAGATTCGGCAGGAATACCAGGCGGGTCAGTTTAATCCGGGCATTGATGCTGAAGATGTACATTTTGCGGTCGAGCGGCGGTTGACCGAGCTTGTGGGCGATGTGGGGAAAAAACTACACACCGCGCGATCGCGCAACGACCAAGTTGGAACCGATACGCGCCTTTACCTGCGCGATCAAATTCAGCAGATCCGTCAAGGCGTCCGGGGCTTTCAAACTGTGTTGCTAGATCTAGCCACGCAGAACGTCAAAACGTTGATTCCAGGCTACACGCATCTCCAACGGGCACAGCCAGTTAGTTTGGCGCATCATCTCCTCGCCTATTTTGAGATGATGGATCGAGATTGGCAGCGCTTAGGTGAAATCTATGAGCGGGTGAATCGATCGCCCCTTGGGTCTGGAGCGTTGGCAGGGACGACGTTTCCGATCGATCGTCATTACACCGCGCAATTGCTGGAGTTTAGCAGCGTTTATGAAAATAGCTTAGATGGCGTCAGCGATCGCGACTTTGCGATCGAGTTTCTCTGCGCGGCAAGCCTGATCATGGTTCACTTGAGCCGCTTGTCTGAGGAAGTCATTTTATGGGCCTCTCAAGAATTTAGCTTTGTGACGCTCAAAGATAGCTGCGCGACAGGCTCTAGCATCATGCCGCAGAAAAAGAATCCCGATGTGCCCGAATTGGTGCGTGGCAAAAC
Organism: Myxacorys sp.; assembly: GCF_059501405.1. NCBI lineage: Bacteria > Bacillati > Cyanobacteriota > Cyanophyceae > Leptolyngbyales > Leptolyngbyaceae > Myxacorys > Myxacorys sp. Next base: position 63,573 of record NZ_JCACCM010000153.1, on the reverse strand, counting down.
AGGTCGCGTGTTTGGACATCTGCAAGCCCTGCTTGTGCTGATGAAAGGCTTACCGTTGGCGTACAACAAAGACTTACAGGAAGACAAAGAAGCCTTGTTTGACGCCGTGAAAACCACAAAGGTCTGTCTAGAAGCGATGACCATTTTGTTGCGCGAAGGATTGGAGTTTAAAACAGCGCGGCTTCAAGAAGCGGTGGCAGAAGATTTTTCAAACGCGACTGATGTTGCCGATTACTTAGCTGCCAAAGGCGTTCCCTTCCGTGAGGCGTACAATTTAGTCGGTAAAGTCGTCAAAACGTCTCTAGCGGCAAATAAACTCCTAAAAGATCTGACGCTTGATCAGTGGAAGGAACTCCATCCCGCCTTTGAAGAAGATATTTATGCCGCGATCGCACCAGAACAAGTGGTGTCCGCTCGCAATAGCTTCGGCGGCACAGGCTTTGACCAAATCCACCGCGCTCTAGAATCTGCAAAACAACGTCTAGCCTCTTCTTAATTTTCTGATGCCTCTTCAAATTGGCGACCCTGCTCCCAGTTTCATCCTGCCCGATACCTACGCAGCCTGTCAATCTTGCTGACTTCAAAGGTAAGCGAGTCGTTCTGTATTTCTATCCGCGCGACAGCACGCCGGGATGCATCAAGGAAGCGTGTGCCTTTCGCGATGCTTACGCCGACTTTCAAGCTCAGAATGTCGTTGTCTTAGGCATCAGCACCGATGATGCTAAGTCTCACGAAAAGTTTGTCAATAAGCTCAATCTGCCTTTTCCACTCTTGTCGGATGAAGGTGGAAAAGTTGCGGAGACTTACGATAGCTATAGACTAAAGAAATTTATGGGTAAAGAATATGTGGGCACTAGCCGAAATACGGTTGTGGTTAGCCCAGATGGTACGATTGAAAAAATCTACAAGAAAGTTAAGCCTGAACTTCATGCAGCGCAACTTCTGCAAGATCTAACTTAAGGGCTTAAATGTTTAGCGGCTCGTGTGGTGTTCTATCAAAGTTGCGGTTGAATAGATGTTCCTCGCATTCTGACTGATCGGTTGCACGCTCTGAAGCATCAGTCTCGACTGCGGTGTTATTTCCTGAATCTATGCGTTGGTTGTGGCATTTTTTCCAAAACGTTCTGGGTGTCATCCTTCGACATCCTGTGACCGGAACTAGTATTATTGCGATTTTGCCGGATGAGAAACTTGTTTTAATCCAGCGACGGGATAATCGGTTGTGGGGTCTTCCGGGTGGCATTGTGGACTGGGGCGAAGATTTGCCTACTGCGATCGCGCGCGAGCTTGCAGAAGAAACCGGGCTAGAGTTAGCGAAAATTCGACGGTTGGTTGGGGTGTATTCTGCGCCCGATCGCGATCCTCGAATGCATTCGATCTGCATTGTGGTTGAGGTTGAAGCAAGGGGCATGATGCAAGTCACAGATCCGCTAGAAGTGATTGATGTGCAAGCATTTTCGCCGGGACAGTTACCAGAAGGTCGGCTGTCACACGACCATCAGCGACAGTTGGAAGACTACTTTGCGGGGTTGACAACAGTTGCTTAAATTCTAGCTGGGCGATTTGATATAAATGGTGAGGATTATGTTTCAAAGCTATTTGTGAGGGGACAAGCAAATGCTTAAGAACCAAGCAATTCTTACAGTATGAGAATATTTAACTGTCCAATTTGTGGTTTGCCCTGGCTAGAAGGCGTCGATGAAGAAAAGGTTCGCTACTCTTATGAAATTTGCATCTGTTGTGGGTGTGAATATGGTTGCGATGACACTCCAACATATCGTGAGCAGTGGCTAAAAAAAGGAACACCTTGGTTCGATGAACAGCAGCGCCCGAAAGGATGGAATCTGGAAGACCAGTTGCATCACATTTTCCCAGGTTGGAATGCAGGATGAGATGCGAGATAATTATGGTAGTTCAATCGGCAGCGTTAGGTCTCCATGCAGTTTGAGTGGGACGAAGCGAAAAATCTAGAAAATGTTCGTAAACACGAAATTGATTTTGCGGATGTTCCCGAAATGTTTGAGGGTTCAATGCTGATTGAGTTGGATAACCGTTTTGATTACAGTGAAGACCAATGGATTGGAATCGGCTTTTTAGGCAACGGTATAGCGATCGTTGTTTGGACAGAGCGGCAAGGTGACGTAATCCGAGTAATTTCAGCACGGCGGGCAAATCGACATGAACGAAAACGATTTGAGCAGTACCTCTCGTACTAATTGGGCAGCATTGGAATCGATGTCAGACGAAGGAATTGATTATTCTGATATTCCACCTTTGACGGACGAGTTTTTTGAGAAGGCAGTGCTAAGAGTTCCAGCGGATCAAGCTAGGAACTTAGTTCAGCTTGATCCGGACGTGATGACATGGTTTCAATCGCAAAGCGAAGAGTACAAGGCGCTAATTAATTCAGTGTTGCGTCGTCATATTGAGCAGGATAGTAACCAGAAAACTGCCTAACCGATGGAAATAGAATACGACTTTAACCATGGAAAAGTGAAGTGCTATTGATCCTGCAAGTGCTGGCAAGATTCGCCTCGCACCTCGGATTGAGGGTGAGATATTAGCGTGGGTTAAAGGGCAAGTTCGTTGGAAAGTAGGAATATATCTTGAGTTAGCCATTCGAACGGCGTCTAATCTCTCGAATTCCCCAAAAAGCTAAATTTAAGTCTAAGTGGATCAATCTTGATACTTCGGGTAATTCTTGGTTCAGAATTCTACACAGTAGCGTTGCATCACCTCCGGTCATGACGATCGCACTATCTGGAAATCTTTGTTGCCAATCTAGAACAAAGTCTCGAATACTCGCAATTGCACCCTGCAAAATTCCACTCGCGATCGCAGCTTGCGTGTTTCGCGCCCAGCGCGGCGGCAAGTCTGAAATCGTTTCAGTATCTAAATTAGGTAACGCGGCGGTGTTCTGTCCCAACGCCTGAAACTGCAACCTCAATCCTGGCGAAATTGCGCCGCCGATCAGATTGTTGTGCGAATCGGCTCCCGTAAAAGTCATAGCAGTCCCGCAGTCAATCACCAACGTGGGACTGCCATAGGTTGCGATCGCGCCCCACAACGCCAGCGCCCGATCAACTCCAAAACTTGAATAAACCTGATACAACGGAATCTGAGACAGTGTGATGACCTTGACTTGGGAATAGGCTGTCCAAGGTTTACTCTGTTTGGGTACGACGGAAGCCAGCCAAAGTTCGGGTAGAGCCATCTGATTTGAAAGCGGCACAAACCCTTTAGGATTAGCAATGAAGGCTTTTACAACGTCTACATCCATTGGTGGAGCATCCCAAACCTGCCGCAGTGTTTCATCCTCAAACAGTGCCCAGTGGAAGCGAGAATTACCAATCGTGAGCGCAAGCCACTCGTTCATATAAAAAACTTATGAGTCCCTTTGTGTATTAAAACTTTACAAAACCGGGCCAAACGCGAAAAACTAAGAAAATACGAGCAATATTCCTTAACATGTAAGTAAGGTACACCCCTTCTAGGAGGCAGACATGGTAGCACTCAGCGATCGTCCCACTGCTCGATCAAAGCGCAGACTCACCCTTCAAACTGCTGATATTGCCTCAGACACAACCGTTATTCGCTCCCTCGATTGGGATCGCGATCGTTTTGATATTGAGTTTTCCTTAGAAAACGGCACCACCTACAACTCCTTCTTGATTCGAGGTGAGAAAGTTGCCCTCGTTGATACTTCTCATGAGAAGTTTCGGGATCTGTACCTGGATACATTAACTGAGCTAATCGATCCGCAGCAAATCGACTATCTGATCATTAGCCATACCGAACCGGATCACAGTGGCTTGGTGCGAGACGTGCTTCAACTGAATCCAAACATTACGGTAGTGGGCGCAAAAGTCGCCATTCAGTTTCTTGACAGTATGGTTCATCAACCTTTCAAGAGCCAGTTGGTCAAAAGCGGAGAGCGCTTAGATTTGGGCAATGGTCATTTATTGGAATTTGTGTCTGCGCCAAATTTGCATTGGCCCGACACCATTTTTACCTACGACTCGAAAACGCAAACGCTCTTCACCTGCGATGCCTTTGGAATGCATTTTTGCGACGATCGCACCTTTGACGAAGATTTAGACCTGATCGAGCAGGAATATCGCATCTACTACGATTGTCTCATGGCTCCTAACGCCCGATCGGTGCTGTCTGCCATCAAACGCATTGGGGAGCTTCCCGAAGTGAAAATGGTAGCAACCGGTCATGGCCCGCTCTTGTACTACAACGTGAAAGAATTGGTTGGGCGCTACCAAGAATGGAGCCAAACCAAAGCCAAATCTGTCAAAACGGTAGGATTGTTTTACGTGAGTGGCTACGGAGACGGCGATCGCTTAGCCCACGCGATCGCAGATGGCATTCTCAAAACAGGGGTTGGGGTTGAAGTTTTAGATCTGCGAGAAGCCCAACCCCACGAGGTGCGCGAACTGGTCGAACTTTCAAGCGGATTAGTGATTGGAATGCCGCCTCAATCAGGTGAACTCGCCGATCAAGCTGAAGCTGCGATCGGCACAATTCTGGCAGCGGCAAATGCAAAGCAAGCGATCGGGCTGTTTGAGGTGGCAGGCGAGGATGAAGAATCGGTGGATGTGATTCGCAGCCAATTTCGGGAAGCGGGATTAACCGAAGGCTTTGCTCCCATCAAAATCGAGGCAGATCCGACCGAGGCAACCTATCAGCTTTGCGAAGAAGCAGGCACAGACTTGGGGCAATGGCTGACCCGCGATCGCGCTGTAAAACAAATGAAATCTCTGGACGGCGATCTCGATAAAGCAATGGGACGCTTAAGTGGAGGGCTTTACATCATCACCGCCAAGAAGAACGAAGTAACCAGCGCGATGTTAGCATCCTGGGTGTCTCAAGCCAGTTTCCAGCCGTTGGGGTTTACGATCGCCGTGGCCAAAGACCGCGCGATCGAGTCACTCATGAGAGTCGGCGATCGCTTCGTTCTCAATATTTTGGAAGAAGGTAACTATCAGCCCTTGATGAAGCACTTCTTAAAGCGCTTTGCCCCCGGCGCAGACCGATTTGCGAACGTCAAAACCTATCCTGCTAATAACGGTTCTCCAATTCTTGCGGATTCCCTCGCCTATCTAGAATGCGAAGTCGCAAGCCGGATGGAATGCAGTGACCACTGGATTGTCTACAGTACAGTGGATGCCGGACGAGTTGCTAAATCGGATGCTCTCACTGCCGTTCACCATCGGAAAGTGGGAAATCACTACTAAATCCCTACTAAGGTAAGGACGAAGGATAAGGGACGCCTGCGGCAACGCTTCGCAAATGGGGATGAAATGCGGACGTGTAATTTGACAAGTGTAATTTGAGTTGTATCCCTTATCCCTCATCTACTTCTTCTCGCATCGCGTTGCTGTAGACCATCCCTCCTCGCGGTTCCTGCGGAGTTGCGCTCTGCTCTAATAGCGGGGCATTGCCCTTCCTCTCATCCCTCATTCCTTATGTCAGACTCCAGACCCAGAGACGTGCAAATTGCCGAAATCGGTGCCGATACACAAGTGCTGCGATCGCGCACTTGGGATCGGCTCAAGTTTGAGATCGAATACGCGCGGCAAAAAGGCACGACCGCTAACGCGTATTTGATTCAAGCGGAACAAAATGCCTTGATCGATCCGCCGGGTTCGTCTTTCACAGATATTTTTGTACACGAACTACATCAACATCAGTACTTTCAAAAGCTCGACTATGTGATTTTGAGCCACGTGAATCAAAATCGCCTTGAAACGCTCAAAAAGCTGCTCGAATTAGCACCGCAGGTCACGATCGTTTGCTCTAAGCCGGCTGCCAATGCCTTAAAAACGGCTTTTCCAAACCATCATCTCCAACTTCAAATTGTTCGAGATGACGACACTCTCGATCTGGGCAAAGGACATGTTTTGCAATTCGCCTTCGTGCCTACTCCGCGTTGGGTGGATGAATTGTGCGTTTTTGATCCAGCCACCCAAATTCTCTATACGGACAAATTCTTTGGCTCGCATGTCTGCGACGATTCTATTTTCGATGAACACTGGAAGCAGCTAGACGAAGATCGTCGCTACTACTTCGACTGTCTGCACGCGGCGCAGTCTAAACAGGTTGAAGACGCGATCGCAGAACTTTCAACTTTTCCTGCCACGATGTACGCCGTTGCTCATGGCTCCATTGTGCGCTATAGCCGCAGCCGCTTGTTGTTAGACTATCGCAACTGGTGCGATGAGCAGAAAAACCAAGAACGTTCTGTCGCCTTGCTTTACGCTTCTGCCTATGGAAATACCGCCAGTGTGGCACAAGCGATCGCCAAAGGACTCACGGACTCTGACATTACTGTTGAATCGGTTAACTGCGAATTTGCTGAGCCATCTGATGTGACAGCGGTTGTAGAACGATGCGACGGCTTCATTATTGGCACTCCAACGCTGGCAGGACACGCCCCGACACAAATTCAAACAGCGCTGGGTTTAGTCCTCTCTAATGCCTCAAAAACGAAAGTAGCAGGCGTTTTTGGCTCCTATGGCTGGAGCGGCGAAGCGATCGATCTCGTTGAAAACCGCCTTCAAGATGCAGGCTATACGTTTGGATTTGACACGATTCGCGTGAAATTCAAGCCGACAGACGAGGTGTTGCAGCAGTCAGAGCAAGCGGGGGCAGAGTTTGCTCAGGTGTTGCGTAAAACGAAGAAAGTTCGAGAACCGCGATCGTTTGTGACTGAAACAAAGAGCGACCGTACTGAACAAGCCTTAGGTCGCGTGGTTGGGTCGTTGTGTGTGGTAACGGTTAAGCAAGGCGAACGAACCAATGGATTCCTCACGTCTTGGATTTCCCAAGCGACCTTTAATCCGCCTGGAGTTACCGTTGCGATCGCAAAATCGCGTGTGGAAGGCTGGCTCGATCACATTGGTGATCAGTTTGTGCTAAATATTCTCCGAGAAGATCGGCCGCTTCATCGCGCTTTTATGAAAGCAGCTGAGCCTAGCCGCGATCGCTTTGCCGACCTCAACACGGAACCTGCCGCCAATGGTTGCCCAATTCTGCTAGACGCTTTGGCCTACCTCGAATGCACCATTCAAAACCGAATGGAATGCGGTGATCATTGGCTGCTTTATGCCGAGGTGAACAATGGCAAAGTCATGGAAGCGAAAGGCGTAACTGCCGTCTTGCACCGCAAGTCAGGAACATCTTATTAACCGCAGCCAAACTTCAACCGCAGCCAAACTCCATCAAAACATTAGGCTCTTGCTTGGCGAACTGAAACAGCTTGCATTTGCGAGATAGAGAAGAGATAGATGTTAATTTTGTTGAATATCCTCTATTTCCTCCTTTAGGAAGATGACAATAAGAGGGATTGCCAAATCTCGCTGGCAGGATCAACACCAAATCTCGTTGAACTTCTTGCCAGTAGACTTGCGGAAATCTTGTGTAGTCGTAGTCGCATCGACGCAGTATCCGCTCGATTCGCTTATAGCGGTTCAGCGACCAATCCCGCAGCATTTGCCAAGAAGGATGTAGATCGGGCGACAAAATAAAGGGATACGCTTTACGATACAACTGTGGCAAATAGTCATAAATCCAAAATTGCATCATGGAGCGGTAGCCCGGATTATTGTAGGCTCGCAATTCGAGAATTTCGGTACGACTGACACCAAAGCGATCGAGTACTTCCGTCGGCAGATAACAAATGCCTTGCTTGGCGTCTTCCCGAAGATCACGCAGAATGTTGTAAAACTGATCCACCATGCCAAACGCGCCGACTATTCGTCGCTGGTGAGCTGGCAGAAAGGGTAATACTTGAAAGAAAGAGGCTGCCAGTTCCTCTAGCATCGATTCAAACTGATCGAGGGTGTCGAAGACAAGATTGTTGTTGTGGTGATAGCGCTCCAGCGCGTTTAAGTAACGATTCCACGAGCTAATGGATAGCTGATCTACAGGTTCAGTATTACAAAACCAGCGATCGCGAATGGCCTCAAAGACTTTCCGATGCCCGCTAACAGGCTGTGCCTGACCCGTTGCCATCAGCCACTTCCAACCGTCTTGAAAGCGCTGAAACTCAGAACCATGAGGGTCTAGGAGATCACTCTCAGCTAACCGATCCGCCAGCCGAATCCAACTAATGCGCTCAATCCATTCTTGCCGAACCTCTAACTCTAGCTCCATCACCCAAGCGGCATTATCCTCGTCCTTGAGGGCATCATCTGCGATCGCAAGATAGTGCGAGGAACCAACTAATTGGGATAGTGACAAAGTACTCATACGAAAAGTCAAAATCTCATCGAACTGCTAAAGTGCGCTCCAGGTTCAGAATTCCCAGATTTTTTTGAGAACAACAGAGTGTGTTTTGTATCACATGCAAGCATTCTGAAATTAGGCTAACCGCGCCTTGGTTCTTGCACGTCAAAGCGGCTCACGAGAAATAGGAAAACCTAAGCGGAATTATGAAATACCAGGAGGAATACTCATAATTTTGGTGACGTTGAGGCTGTTATAGACCCGTAGTTGGACAGTCGCGTCTGACACGGACTCGAAGCTGATTAATGGGTTTACACCACGACCCTCTAACTTCTTTAAGGGATGTTTCTGAGGTTCTAACGGTCTGCAAATACCTAAGCAGTAGACACACAGAACGCCAGAACACAGATTGCTCACAAATCTTACAACCTGCCCCTAAACGTTCCAAAATGGAGGGACTTTTTGTGTTCGCTCAAGCTTAAAGTCTAGAAGGCAACACTCCGCTTGATGATGTAAATCCTGACTCCTCCGTTAAATGATCGCTCCCTTGGGTCAATTGAGCGAAAGAACAAAAATGTTTTTACAAATAAAGACTTCAAGTGTTTACACGTCTTGTCTTAAAAAGTTTTAATCTGAGATTGCAGTTTCGGCACGCTGTTTTAGAAATTTTTTTGCAAACTTCACCAAATTCCTTCTAGAATTCGGTGCAAGGCTCTAATTTACGAACTCTAATTTGGTGAAGCAGTAATCGATGAAATCATAACGACGCGGTTGGTCATAGAAGATAAAAGACCTAATCGAAAAAGCACCGAGAAAACGCCTGAGATGGGCACTCTTGTCTGATCAGACCGTCTTTACCTCTTATGTCGTTAGTCCCCTGCACTACTACTAAGGAACACAGTTACTATGTCACTTTTTGATTGGTTTGCAAATCGACAAAAATCAGGGTCTTCTGTCCCCGACGGGCAAGAACGGGAGATTGCAGATGGGTTGTGGACAAAATGCGAAGCTTGTAGCGTCCTCACCTACACCAAAGATTTGCGACTGAATCAAATGGTGTGCCTAGAGTGCAATCACCACATGCGAGTTGCGAGCGATCAGCGCATTAGTCAATTAATCGATGCGGATACGTGGGTTGCCATTGACGAAGGATTGATGCCAACTGATCCCCTTAAGTTTCGCGATCGCAAAGCCTATAGCGATCGCTTGCGCGAAACTCAGGAAAAAACTCGTCTCACCGATGCGGTGCAAACCGGAATTGGACAGATTGAAGGGTCTTCTGTGGCCTTGGGCGTCATGGACTTCCGCTTTATGGGTGGCAGCATGGGCTCAGTTGTGGGTGAGAAGCTGACTCGGCTGATCGAGCGTGGAACTCAGCAACGGCTTCCAGTGGTAATTTTATGTGCCTCTGGGGGAGCACGGATGCAGGAAGGCATGTTGAGCCTGATGCAAATGGCGAAAGTGTCTGGGGCACTAGAACGGCATCGCGCTAACCGTTTGCTCTATATTCCAGTGTTAACCCATCCGACGGCGGGGGGTGTCACCGCTAGTTTTGCCATGTTAGGAGACATCATTTTGGCAGAACCGAAAGCGACGATCGCCTTTGCGGGACGTCGGGTTGTCGAGCAAACCTTACGAGAAAAGCTCCCCGACGACTTTCAAACGTCTGAATATTTGTTAGCGCATGGCTTTGTGGATGCGATCGTGCCTCGCACTCAGTTGAAGAAGACACTGGCTCAGTTAATTCGGCTTCATCAACCCACCGTTCTCCCGGTTCATACCGGAGGAAGTCAGATCCCAGGCATCAAAACGCTGACTGCGGTTGCCCCCAACTCGATTCTTTAATCAATTCGCGATCGCATAGGAAGGGAAGAGAGCCTCTTTCCATGCCGCCCTTTCTGAGAATCTCTTCATTCTTCTACAAATTGGGCTAAGGATTGTCACAACGACGTGATATTGGTATTAAAGAAGTCTATTTTCGCTATCAGCCGTTCTCATGGTGAAGGTTTTACCGAGCGATGAATCTACGGCTAGTGCCTCTTCCTCAAAGCGCAGTGTCTTAAGGGGCAATGTCTTGAGGGTCACAGTGCCTTGAGAATTGGGGTTGCCATTATCGACTGTTGTGTTGTGAAATTCGTAACTGAGCCACATTTAAGGAGAACCATGCTTAAAAGATGCCTTTGGCTTGCTGTAGCCACTGTCTTTTTTGCCTTTCAAGTTTTTGTACAAGGCGTAAATGCTGCCGAATTAGACGTTAAGCTTCGCACCGTTCCAGTCAATGATGCAGGCGATACTACGGTGTTGAGCCTGAAGCAGGTCAAAGAAGGTAAGCGCCTATTTCAGTATGCGTGCGCCCAGTGTCACGCGGGTGGTGTCACCAAAACCGATCCTAACGTAGGGCTTGACCCCGAAGCGCTTGACTTGGCAACACCGCCTCGCAATAACATCGAAGCGTTGGTGGATTATATGAAAGATCCCACCAGCTACGATGGGTCTACCTCGATTGCGGAAGTGCATCCGAGCATCAAGAGCAAAGATACCTTCCCTGAAATGCGAAACCTCACCGACAAGGACCTTGTTGCGATCGCAGGACACATTCTGCTCCAGCCCAAAGTTGTCGGCGACCAGTGGGGCGGCGGCAAAATCCATTACTAGTTCGTTCTCTTGCTGACCATTGCTCCATGCTGATTCACAAAACTCTGCGCTGGCTTCCTGCTCTTTTGCTCCGTGGTTTCGCGGTGTTTTGTTGTGTTTGTTTGGGACTGGCACTGGTCAGCCGTCCGGTCTATGCGGCTGATTCCTACGTTACTTATTACTTAAAAGTGACCGAGCCGATTCCGCTGGCGCTTGACGATCAAGGGCAGACGCGCCTGTTTTCGGCAGAGGACATCACCGAAGGGAAAAAACTTTTTGGCGCAAGTTGCACCAATTGTCATGTTGGCGGATCAACGTTACCCAATCCACCTGTTTCGTTGTCGCTAGAGGCGCTAAAAGGGGCAACGCCGCCGCGAGATACGATTGAACGGCTCGTTGCTTATATGCGGCGTCCAATGAGCTATGACGGCACAGAAGACGAGATTTACTGCCGGGAAGTCCCGGAGAGTTGGCTCTCGCGATCGCAAGCCGAACACTTGGCTGGGTTTATTCTGCGGGCAGCCCAAGTTGCGCCCGGCTGGGGAACTGATCAGTTTTAGAGGCAGGCTCAGTAGATTTAAGCTATTTAAGCTTTAGTTGCAGAAACTCTCTGCATTGATAAAGTACGACAAGCTGTAAAATATCGAAAGAAGTTAGAGAACCACTCGTTCTAGAGACCATTATGAAATCGATTTCTTCTGTTCTTCGAGGAATTTCACTGGCATTCTGTGCCGTTATGCTGATCGCCAGCAGCTTTTTCTGGGCTGCTTCTCCTGCGGCAGCAGAAACCTACAATGTCAAGATGGGAACCCCAAAAGGTTTAGTGTTTGATCCCGCTGTTGTGACCATCAAGCCTGGTGATACCGTGCAGTGGCAGGTGGGTAGCTTGCCGCCTCACAACGTTGTGTTTGACAGTGCTAAAGTTCCTGATGGGAATAAAGATTTGGCCGCTAAGCTGTCTCACAAAGGTTTAGAAGGCGCGGGTAAGAGTTTTGAAGTAAACTTCCCGGCGGACACGCCTCCGGGTGAGTACTCCTACTACTGCTTGCCTCACCGGGGTGCTGGCATGGTTGGTAAAGTGATCGTTCAATAGTTCTTGAAGTCTCCATTTGACTCAATCATCTCCTCTTTCATCAATAGCCAGAACCTCCTTTTCCCGTCATAGAATAGGGATCTAACAAGGTATTACGCTTCTGGTTGGCGGTTGAGAGAGGAGAATTATTTTGCAAAGGATTTTATCGATGCGAGTCGTGGTGCTGCCATTAGCCATTTGCCTTGCGATCGCGCTCTTTCTCTTCCCTCTAACGAGTTCTGCCGAGGTGGATGCGCCCGACGGACAGCGCATCTTTAGCGCCAATTGCTCAGCTTGTCATATTGGTGGCAACAACGTGATTATTTCTCACAAAACGCTGAGAAAAGAAGCCCTTGAAAAGTATGCGATGAACTCGATAGACGCGATAAGACAACAGGTGACTCATGGCAAAAATGCAATGCCTGCTTTTGACGGACGATTGACCGATTCTGAAGTTAAGGCAGTTGCTCAGTACGTGCTTCAGCAAGCCGAAGCAGGATGGTAAGTACCGTCTGACAACAAACCCTGACAATAAACCCTCCAAGGTCGCTTGGAGGGTTTCAGTTTAGCGTCGCTTTTTAACTCGTTTTGGCAGGGGGAGACAATGAGATGCATGGAAATCTTCTTGCACCTTGTGAGTTAAGCGGCGGGAGACCTGCCGAACGACCTGATTAAGAACGCGATCGCCGGTGCGCTGGATCAGCGTCTCTGGCAGAGCATGGATGAATTTTGGAAACTGAATGACAACCGCAAGATCTAATTGCCACTGAATTCGGGTTGTTGCCCACTCAGAAGTATCGTTACCTAGATCAACTAGCTCCATCGCGGCGCGAAAATCCACCTCATAGCCAATCTCCGTGTAGTTTGGAACCGGAACCGTCTCAATCCGATACACGCCTTCCTGATGAGGCAGTAGGTCTAGTCCAATCCTCGGTTCAATATCGTAGCCGAATGCGCCAAACCGCCCAACGGTCATCGCATAGCTGTTCGCGCCGATCGACTCTACCACCATTGGGTGGGCGCAGCGACGAAACCACTCAGAATGCCCATCAAGGTACTTTGCCACAGTTTGCACATCGGCACCCATTTCCATTGAATCCACGAAGTGGCTCCGAAATTCAGTTGGCCCGATTGGTGCAACTGAACTTGCGCCTTCAGCGGATGGACAATTGGTGGAGATCGAGTGCAAACCGTGATCGGCAGTGTGAGTCAGTTGACGATTCTGCGAAGCTTCGTAAAACGAGTTGGTTGGTGAGGACTGCATGCTCTCTCTTGCTTGGTTTACGCCGTTGGTCTTGATCCAAGATTCCCTGAAGGTATCTAGTGCTTCACGTTTGAGCGATCGCGTTCCTTGAAAGTTTATACAAACTAAACCGAGTGGCACAGTGGTGCGGTGATTTCTGAGACGGTTTTTTCGGAGGGTTTAGCCTTATCCGTAGAAATCGGCACGAAACTCGATTCTAATCGATCAAGCCTGTCGAATCATTACGAAATGCATTTTACCGAATGATTACGAAATGTATTTTAAGAAAGTACGAACTTTTGTGCAAACCCTATAAAGACAAAGGCAGAAGCCGGATGTTGTTCAAATCTGCTCTACCTCTACCCTTCATCAGATGTTAAGAGAATCGATTCGGGCGAAAACAAGAGTCGAACAAGTTTAGCGAGAAGTCGTATGAAAGCATTTGTAGCAGGGGCAACCGGAGAAACAGGGCGTCGGATTGTCCAGCAGTTGGTGGCAAGGGATATTCCTGTCCGGGCACTGGTGCGAGATGCAGATTCAGCACGAGCCATTCTGCCCTCGCAAGTTGAACTGGTGAGAGGCGATGTGTTGAAGTCGGATTTGAAAGCGGCGATCGCAGACGCAACGGTTGTCTTCTGCGCAACAGGTGCGCGTCCGAGCTTTGACCCGACGGGACCTTATAAAGTGGATTATGAGGGGACAAAGCATCTCGTCGATGCTGCCAAGGCTAACGGAGTCCAGCAATTTGTCTTCGTCTCGTCGCTCTGTACGTCTCGGTTCTTTCATCCGTTGAATCTGTTTTGGCTGATTTTGGTGTGGAAGAAGCAAGCGGAGGAATATATTCAGCGCAGTGGATTGACCTATACGATCGTGCGTCCGGGTGGGTTGAAGAACGAAGACAACGACAATGCGATCGTCATGTCGTCGGCGGATACGTTATCGGAAGGCAGCATTCCTCGAACCAAGGTGGCTCAAGTTTGTGTGGAATCGGTGTTTGAGCCAAAATCCCAAAATAAGATTGTCGAAATTGTGGCAACCCCGGACGCGCCGCAACAGCCATTTGAAACCCTATTTGCAGGCGTAGCCTAAGAAGCGGGCGCAACCTTTAGCCAGAAAGGCACGTCTTAGCAGCAGCGTAGCAGTTCATTAGAGGCGACTGTTTGGAGCCGCCCTTTGCGATCGTCGCATTACAAAAACCGATCAAGCGCCGCTTTGAGTTCTTCAATTTCTCCTTCAATGTTGCCTTCTTGGGCAGCGCGAGCGATGCACTGAGTTAAATGCTCATCTAAAATCATGCGTGCCACTCGATCTAACGCACCTCGAACAGCGGCAATTTGCACCAGGACATCAGGACATGGCTGATCGTTTTGAACCATCGTTTTGATGCCCCGCACGTGTCCTTCAATTCGAGAGAGACGATTGACTAGCCGCCGCACTGATTCTTCGCTGTGGGTGTGAGAATGAGCCGCATCGTGAGCGTCATGAGTGTGTTCTGGAATCTGATTGAGTTCTTCTTGCTTGCCGGGAAGTTCAGAGGTTGTCATGAATCGTCTGTGCGGATTACTTAAGATAGTTATGATCTTAATGCATGGTAGAAAACGGTGCGGTTCCGGGTGAGGGAATCTCTACCAGCACAAGAATTATTGTTCTGCTTACGATAAAAGAGATGGGGTTTGCTGGGGCTTACGTTTTTGCGAGCGTGAGTCAACTAGCATTGTCAAAGGCTTATGAAGAAGGCTATGCAACGCTCAAACTTTTTTAATTGGGATTGGCTGGAGGCGATGGGATTTGCTCATCTCCAACGAAACTGGCGACGTGAAGTTCGTTGGGTTGCCGCACTCTGTCTTACGATCCTTTGGAACTTGGCTTTGCCAATCGCGCTGGCATTTGGGTTCACTCCGTCTGTGGCTGCTGAACCTCTAACTGAAATGGCTCAAGCTACTCCGCGTGCCGTGACTCGGGGAAGTTTTGTGGCTGATGCGGTGAAGCGCGTGGGAACGGCAGTCGTTCGGATTGATACGGAGCGAACAGTGACCCGTCGGGCAATGCCAAATCCGATGTTTGATGACCCCTTTCGTCAGTTCTTTGGACAGGATGTGTTTCCTCAAGCACCGAGCGAGCAAATTCTGCGCGGACAAGGATCGGGGTTTGTGATTGATCAAAGCGGCATCATTCTGACCAACTCGCACGTCGTCAATGGAGCTGATAAAGTCACGGTGACGCTAAAGGATGGACGGGTATTTGAAGGAAAGGTGCGCGGCTCGGATGATGTCAGTGATTTAGCCGTTGTGAAGATTAACGGAACCGATTTGCCGTTTGCCGCATTGGCTGATTCCGATGAGGTTAGCGTTGGGGATTGGGCGATCGCAGTGGGGAATCCGCTCGGTTTGGATAATACGGTGACGCTGGGCATTGTGAGTACCCTGCACCGCTCTAGCGCTCAGGTTGGATTGGTGGATAAGCGATTAGACTTTATTCAAACGGATGCTGCCATTAATCCCGGTAATTCGGGAGGGCCATTACTCAACGATCGCGGAGAAGTGATTGGCATCAATACCGCAATTCGGGCGGATGCGATGGGAATTGGCTTTGCGATTCCGATCAACAAGGCGAAATCAGTTAAAGATGCCTTAGCGCGAGGCGAAAAGATTCCTCATCCGTATCTGGGTGTGCAGATGACAACCCTGACTCCAGAGATTGCTAGACAGAACAACAGCGATCCAAACTCAGCGTTTACCGTACCCGAAATCGATGGGGTAATTGTCGTGCGAGTGTTGCCCAATACTCCGGCAGCGAAGGCTGGAATTCGTCGAGGCGATGTGATTACTGAGATTGATCAGCAAGCGATTAAGACAGCCGATCAGTTGCAAACGATCGTAGAGAATAGCCGTCTAGGGCAAACGCTGAAGGTGCAAGTTCGTCGGGGCGACCAAACACAAGAGTTAGGCGTCAAAACGGCGGAACTGCAAAACAATAATGCGTAGGACGGGAAAGCATTAAGAGCGTTCATTGTGTTATCTAAGTGAGATCGAAATTTAGATGACGCATGAACGCTTTTAACATTCTCAGTTGTAGGCTCGTCACACGATTAGTCCGTCACTTTGAAGTGTTAACTAGAGAGAGAAGAATTGAGTTCCCCTTGTGCAGAAATCTTCAAGACACTTGGTTCAGATTTAGGCTCTGCTTGCTTAAGATTTAAGCACAGGCTTGATTGATTTTATTTCTGATCGACAGGTCCAAAAACCATTTGAACCACAAACGGTTTACCGCCCGCTTGATGATAACGGTCTGCCCATTGACGCAGAATCTCATCTAGTTCTTCTACCGCTTGGTCAATACGATCGCTAGGAATATCTAATTCTTCTAACACGCGGATCACTCGCCCTTGCCGACTGACCCAATCCTGCATCAGGCGAAAAAATCGCGCGGTATCTTCAATCATCACGTAAGCCCGTTCTTCCGGGTCATCCGGCACGTAATAAGAAGCGCGAGCCAGGGCATAAAACGGCATTCCCCAGGGAGAATCAATCCGAGTCACCGTTTTAGAGTAAAGCAGGCGACGCTTGATATGTTCTGCCAAGGCTTCACTCAGCGGCATTCGCTGCTCTTCCGGCAAATCTTCTTGCGAGCGGCTGTGAAGAAATTCAATTAAATCTAAAAACTGAAAGGAGTTGAGCAGCAGAGCATCTGGTAGGTTGGGCGGTAGCCTTTGCTCGATAATCCG
The DNA here is from genome assembly GCF_059501405.1 of Myxacorys sp. Lineage (NCBI taxonomy): Bacteria > Bacillati > Cyanobacteriota > Cyanophyceae > Leptolyngbyales > Leptolyngbyaceae > Myxacorys > Myxacorys sp. The sequence continues at coordinate 46,665 of NZ_JCACCM010000153.1, read as the reverse complement.
CTTTTCTTCAGCGGTGAGGCTTGTACCTGGAATCCGCGATCGCCCAGGCTGCCAAGAATATTGCTCCAGCCAAACGTAGGGAAGCTGGATCAAGTAGCGCGGTTCTTGAGACCCTAACATTTTTAGCAACTTGCCTTCGGCCAGCGCTTTTCGCATTTCTTCGACGATCGCTTTAACCCGCTTTGGCTCAAGGTGATGCAAGTGCCCCGTCATTCGGAGGTTGCCATCTTGCTCTAAGTAAGTCATGTATATCGCGCATTTAGCGGCAGTGGCGGCGGCATCTAAAAACGCCCCGTGCCGATGTCCGCCCGTTCGCATAGCGCTGAAAGCAAGATACAACATGATCTGATCGATGGCGCTAGGGCTTAAGAGTTTGATCAGATCAAGATTGGTGGTCATGTTAGGTAGAGCAGTTAGCAACAAGGATACACCAATGGGCCAGTAATGACCCCAAAAACTTTAGTCAATACAATAACAGTTCTACTCCTGTGGAAGCTAAGTTTAAAAGTCAAATTATACAAAAGCGATCGCTCAGGAATGAAGAACGAAGTAACTTCTATTTATTCTATTTATCAATGGTGTTTCTACATCTCATAGCGTTCCCGATGAAGCAAGGAGTGAACAGGAATGAACTTAATGTTCGCCCATTTTACTAGCGGATGTAATCTTTTTGAAGGTTACATCCGCTAGTAGAACTATTCATCTTTGTTAGCTAAACTGGAGGAATTTTAACGGGACGAGCAGCTTAAACAAAACTTACTCAAGTTAGCTTGAGAAACGCCAAGTTAACGCTAGAATTTAAGACTATTACGCTTCGACTCGTCCGCTTCCTCGGTGGTCAAGATAACTCTTTTGGGACAGATTGGCTACATTGGATTGATTGGACGGAGAGGAGGAAAACTGAATCGCAAAAAATTCTGCGATTGCCGCTGTGCGGAACTCCGAAGAAACCGCGGAAGCTATAAACCAACCTGCTAACACAAAGGAAGTTTGAACACGCATAGAATTCAATCTGAATCAAGGATATAGTTCCTGATTCAGACAATTCCATAATGCGTCAGGACAAATCGCCTGAATTCGCTTAAATTCAGTAGCTTTGCCCAGTTGGAGATGACGTGCTTTGAGACTAACGCTGCTTAACCAAGAGATTCTACGCAAAGCCAACGTCCAGCGCTATTTATTCTACCAGAAAGGGTCAGTGATTGCTCGGTCGGATACTGCTTAAGCTGTGCGTCAATCTTGGCGTTGAGCGTGACGAGCGACCAAGGGTGATCCGTGTTTTCCACAGTCAGGCAATACGATTGGTCAGACTGCCGTTGAAAGATGCCAGAGACAATAGACGTGGGATAAGCGGTGCGGGGTGCAGAGTGGGGAGAGAGGGGGCAGTAGCCATTCGTGGGGTAGCTTTCGGGGTTATTGAGATAATAGTGTTGCCAGAATCGCCAGTCAGGATGAGCAGGCGGTAGGTTGAGCAAGGGAATGACGGCAGCAGGCGCGATCGCATCATCAATCAAGGCGTTTTGTAGCGATCGCACAGGTAAGTCTCGTGGCTGGCAATTCTGTTCAATGCAGAGTGCCGCTGCCATCCCCGCCGCTTGTCCAATGCCTAACACAAGCGGCTGTAGCCGCGTTGCCCCATTGGCAATGTGAGACACTGAAATATTCTTCTCACATACCAAAAATCCATCTACGGTAGCCGAGACGAGACTGCCATAGGGAATGGTGAACGGGGTTCCGGTGTAGCGTCCGCCCCAGCGCATCGATTTCGGCTTGAGCGGAATGTCGCCGCTTGGGTAGTGATGGTCGTTGGCGTAGTTGCCTATCGCGATCGCTTCACACCAAGTTTCTACGGTTTCGCAGCCCTCAGCGGTGATGGCGATGGGTAGAGGCGCAACAGCACCTTGCGGCAAAATATTTTGTTCTCGAACAGTGACTCGCCCGATGAGCCGACGACTCTCGCGGTAGTAGGGATGCAGCGCAAATGCCCCGCCCCCTAGACTCCCAGATTCGTTAGGAAATGCTGTTTCTGCTAAACCGTAGCGCCGACCCAGGTGAGTTTGAATGAAATGAGCAAAGCCTTGAGTGTGCCAAAGCGCCTCTTGAAGGAATTGATTTTTTAGCGTATTCGATAAAATAAGCCGTTCTACGCCTTCTCCGTAATCATTGCCTCGACCCGGAAAATTGATCATAAAGTGATCATTAGGTAAGCGCCCATACGTTAAGAAGCGATCGCTTCCGTACTTCTCCCAAGCCCCCACAAACTTCTCCGGGTCATAATTTGGAGGAGCCGGAATGGGGGGTGCGTCTTGTTCAAACTTGTTGAGCACAACCACCCAAGTCGGCGCTTGTACCGGATAACGTTCTGTCAAAGCACTGGGAGAAGCGGGCGCACTCGGCTCGTTCCACTCTGACTGAAACTCCCAGCCCCAGCGATGGGGAATGTTGCCGAGCGCCAGCAAATCTCCTAACTCTGTACCATCGATCGTAATCTTGGCGTAGACCGTCACATCCTGAAACCGGGCTCCAATGAGGCGACTGGCTTTGCCAAGCTCCGAAGGATCACTCTCTTTCAGAACTTCTACAGGAGTCTGACCTGAAATCCACTTGAGGTTGGGAAGTTCACTCACCCAATCGGCAAAAATTTCTGCTCCAATGCGGGGTTCATACGTAAAGAAACTAACCCAAGCATTGTCTAGTCCGCCTGCCTGCCGCTGCTCGAGCGATCGCAGAAATGCACCCCAAATTCCGGTCTGAAAGGCTTCTAGCTCATTGCCATCTGGCGCAGCAACGCCTGCACTCGTGAGCATTCCGCCGAGCCAAGCAAACTCACTCACTAAAATGGTGCTGGCCCCTCGCCGAGCCGCTTGAATTGCGGCGGCTGTCCCTCCGGTACCACCACCCACCACCAAAACATCTGTCTGAAGAATTTGCATATGTCTTAAAGACCCAAACCAACCGCTACAGAACAACAGCTAATGGTACAGTCACTATCAAAGGAGTTTTCAAGAAATTCACATGAAAGCGCAGGTGTTTCGAGGCGTTAACCAACTCAGCTACGAAGACGTGCCGTTACCTGAGATTGGCAATGATGAAGTATTGGTGCAGATTCGCGTGGTTGGGTTATGCCAGTCTGACATCAAAAAAATCAAGTACCCGCTCTATCAGCCGCCCAGAATTTTTGGGCACGAAATGGCGGGTACGATCGCGGCAGTCGGTGACCAAGTGAAGCACTGGACAGTGGGCGATCGCGTGGTGGTGCTGCATCATATTCCGTGTATGCACTGCGCTTACTGCCTCAATGAGAATTTTTCGATGTGCGATGTCTACAAGAACGTCACGACAACGGCTGGCTTTACGCCCAGTGGCGGCGGATTTGCTGACTATGTGAACGTTCCCGGTCATATTGTGCGAAATGGCGGTTTGATCGCGATTCCAGATGATGTGACGTTTGAACAGGCAAGTTTTGTCGAGCCAACCAACTGCTGTCTCAAAGCGGTGAAGAAAGCTCAAATTGCTCCGGGGCAAACGGTGCTGGTGACTGGGGCAGGACCGATCGGACTGATGTTCATCATGTTGGTGAAGCATTTTGGGGCGCGGGCGATCGCGACCGATTTAATTCCATCTCGCATAGAAAAAGCGATCAGTGTCGGCGCAGAAGCCGCCTTCGATGCTCGTGATCCAGAGTTGTCCCATAAAATTCAGGCGATGACAGGCGGCATGGGCGCAGATGTCACGCTGCTCGCCGTTCCCAGTGATAAAGCCTTTTTCCAAGCGTTGGACTGTACCCGCAAAGGGGGAAAAATTCTCTTTTTTGCCGAGTTTCCCGATGAATTAGAAATTCCAATTAATCCAAATCTTTTGTATCGCCGCGAAATTGATTTGATGGGCAGTTACAGCTCGTCTTACCGCGTTCAGGCGTTGGCAGCAGATATTGTGTTTAATCATCGAATCGATGTGGATGCTTTGATCAGCGATCGCTATCCGCTTCAGGAATTAGCGGCGGCTGTTGATCAAGCGATCGCGCCGACTCCAGAGACCTACAAAATCCTGCTCTACCCAAGGAACTCTTAGTGTCGCTGTAAACTGATGAAATGTAGCGCATTGAAGGATAGTTTGTGTCTGTTCAAGAGTTTCTGTTATTTCTCCTGTCACTGATTGCGGGTGTGAGCGGACAGTTTTTTTTGAAAACGGGCGCTCTCAAACTCGGCAAACTAACGGCTGGCAATGCTTTCAATCATGTCGTGAGCATTGCAACCACACCCGAACTAGTGATAGGACTAGCATGCTACGGCATTGGAGCAGTGTTGTATATTTTGTTATTGACTCGTGTGAAGCTCAGCGTTTTAGCTCCAGCAGTTGCGTTGCAATACATTTTTTCGGTGCTAATTGGTCATTTTGTATTTCGCGAGTCGATTCCGCTTGTGCGAGTGTTTGGGATGGCGTTTATTATCTGTGGTGTTGTTCTCCTTCTGGCCAAGGATTAAAGATACTGCCTAAGAATGTCAGCCGTTGTTGCAGAGGTTTTTTGCCAGCTAAATTGCGTCGCGCGATCGCGTCCTTTCTGGTTTAACTGAGCGCGGAGTCCTGAATCGACCGTGACCTTGTGCATAGCGTCTGCGATCGCGCTTAAATCATACGGATCAATTAATATGGCGGCATCACCGGCAACTTCAGGAATCGACGAGAGATTTGAGGTGATCACGGGCGTTCCACACGCCATTGCTTCGAGGACGGGTAAGCCAAATCCTTCCCAGAGGCTAGGAAAGACGAGTGCGATCGCGCCATTGAGCAAGCTCGGCAACTCTGCGTAGGGAACATAGCTCAAAAATTTGACCCGATTTGCCACGCCTAATGCTTTTGCCTGGGCTAACAAGATTGGAGTGTAGCGATCGTCTGGCGATCCGGCAATCCAGAGTTCGTACTCTTGATCGGGCAACGTTGCGAAAGCCGCGATCAGACGCTCTAAATTCTTATAAGGATCGTGGCGACCAACATAGAGAAAATAATTTTGAGTCGGTAAGTCTAGAAATCGAAAATGAGCTTCATCATACGAGATTGGAACGACTGTCATTTTTCGGTGAGAAATTTGATAGAAATTGAAGGCGTCATTTGCTGTCGCTTCCGAATCACACAATACATGCTCTGCTTGCTTTAGAACCTGTGGAATATAGTAACGGAAGTAGGATGTTAGCGGCGAGGTTCGACGCGGAAATCGTAGCGGAATCAAATCATGAAGCGTCACCACAAAACGGCAATTTGAAGATAAAGGCGCTTCAGGGATCGGCGAGAAAAGCAAATTTGCCTTAAGTTCTTTATAAATTTTAGGCAAGCTAAACTGATTCCAAAGAAGGCGTGAAAAATGCCCTTTTGTACCCTGATCCGGAGTTAGCTGATCGGAAATTTGATAACACCGAAAGTTTGATAAGAGTTTTCCTGTTAACAGAATTGGATTAAGCGATTCTAAGGCGGTCAAAAGGTTCTTAGCATACACCGTATGTCCTGTTGGTTTGGATGCTAAAAAAGATAAATTAACCAAGAGTTGACCAGACAAAATAAATTGAGAAGAGTTACGACATTAGAAGTCTATAAGCTTTTAGCGTTTCTTTTGCAGTATGGTTCCAAGAAAATAGTTTTGCTCGTTCTTTTCCTTTGGCAATCAAGTGATCTCGCAACGAAGAACTGCTAACCACTTGCAAAATTGCATCCGCTAAATCAGTCATTGCATCTGGTTCGACCAGCAGCGCGGCATCTCCTACCACCTCCGGCAACGAGGACGTGTTTGTTGTGACAACTGGCGCACCCAGCGTCATCGCTTCTAGCGCGGGCAAGCCAAACCCTTCGTAGTAAGACGGGTAAACAAAAACATCCGCTTTTGAGTAGAACAACGCGACTCGTTCATCAGAGAGATAACTGAGGTGATGAATGTCGCTTTGGTAGCGCGATCGCGCGATCCGTTCAAAGATCGATTGGTACAACCAGCCTTTCTGCCCAATCAACACCAGTTGATGCTCAAGGTGATATTTTTCCTTCAAATAATCAAACGCTTCGATTAATGTCGCAATATTTTTGCGAGGCTCAATCGTACTCACAAATAGAATATAGGGTTTAGAAAAATCGTAATCTACAGAAGTATCGGTCAGCGATTCCTTCAAAGGTATGCCTTGCGCTAACCGATTTCCATCTTCAACCAAATAGCGACTTGCCAGCGGGGTAACAAAAACTTTTTCTTGTGGTACCCCTAATAATTCAACAATATCTTGCTTGGAACTCTGAGAGATTGTTAACACCAAGTCAGTCCATTGAAGGCATCGTTTGACTCGTTCTGTATAGGCTTTAACAGTGGAATTTGTGAACTGAGGGTACTTCACAAACGTTAAATCATAAATTGATAAAACCCTCTTACTATCTTTAAATGGAAAAACCGTGTAGTTCGTTCCATGAAAAATGTCTGAAAAGCCAAAATAGTCTTCAAAATAGGGCAAGAATAATTGAGGAAACTTGATGAAAAGATTAGATGCTTTTACAGGCAGTGGAAATAGCCGCAGCCCTTTAAATTCTTTAAGTGGTTCTGGGCACGAAAAGTTACCTTTGAGCCAACCTTTTAGACTAATTTGATAAATAATATCAAGCGCAAACTCCTCTTGCGTCTCCTGCGTTAATCGTATCTCTTCTAATGCTCGAATTAAATTCACCACATAAAACCCAATTCCGCTTGGTTTCGGCAGAACAGGCGTTGCATCAATGGTAATTTTGAGCATCAGCAACTTTGAAAAACAACGTTTCTAATTTTCTCATCAGTTGGTTCACTGCCTAAGAAAACGTCAAAATCATTACTTCTCACTCAATCGTTTCAGATCATGGTCAACCATTAACTCTACAAGCTCCTCAAAGGAGTATTGAGGCTGCCAGTTTAACTGCTTGCGAATTTTGTCAATCGATCCGACCAACTGCACGGTTTCATCCGGTCGATAGAAGGATGGGTCAACAGAAACATAGTCTTCCCAATTCAAGCCAACACAGCGAAAGGCGCATTCCACTAATTCCCGTACAGAGTGAGTTTCACCACTGGCAATAATAAAATCATCAGGTTTATCTTGCTGCAACATAAACCACATCGCATGAACGGCATCTTTGGCATAACACCAGTCTCGCCTAGCATCAAGATTTCCAAGTTTAAGGTCTTGGCTCATGCCTAGTTTGATCATGGCAGCGGCGTGAGTAATCTTGCGAAACACAAACTCTGTCCCTCGGCGAGGCGATTCGTGGGTGTAAGTGATGCCGCAACAGGAATACAACCCATATTTCTGACGGTAGTTAATGGTCATCCAGTGGGCGTAAGCTTTAGCGACACCGTAGGGATTACGAGGACGAAAGGCGGTTTGCTCGGTTTGAGGTGATTCGTCTGGTTGCCCGAAAACTTCACTACTAGAGGCTTGATAAAACCGAGCATCCGGTTTACAGCGTCGAATTGATTCGAGTAAACGAGATACCCCCAAGGCAGTATATTCTGCTGTCAAGGCAGGCTGAGTCCAGGATAGAGGCACATAGCTTTGAGACGCTAAGTTGTAAATCTCGTCTGGACTAGATTCGGTGATCACGTCCATCAGCGAGGACTGATCGAGGAGATCGCCAGAGAGAATCTCAACTTTATCAGCAAGGTGATTGATGCGATCGAGGTTGCCAGAACTCGATCGACGAACCAGCCCGAAGACTTGGTATCCTTTTTCGACAAGCAATTCGGCTAGATACGAACCGTCTTGTCCTGTTAATCCTGTAATGAGAGCTTTTTTTTGCACTTGTCTCTTTGCGATGTAAACTTTTTAGCAATGAAAACTATGGGAACACTGTAGCTAGAAAGCAGCCCCTAACTCGAAAAGAAATTGAACTGTATTGAATTATTAGTTTAAATTGAATTAGTTTAAGTGTCATCGCGGACGCAGCAAATGTAGAACAAATAAGAGTTTTGAGGGTTGTCATTTAGACCCGGATTTCTAGTTGCTTCGTCTACTATGAATGTGTTCCTATGAACAGATTCAGAAAAATCAATCACTCCTTTAGACTCAATTACTTTAAAGTGGTGCTTCTTGAGAAGTTCAATCATGTCTTCATAGCAGTACTCAATCTTGTGCTCTGGATGAATGTAGTTATTAGGGCACTGCAGCTGAGTCACTTGACGATTAGGAGTATCAAACGCGAACTTTCCGCCTGGCTTTAATAATCGGTAGACCTGATCGAGGACAACTTCAGCCTCCTCAGTAGTAATATGTTCGATCGATTCTCCTGACCAAATTAGATCGAAAGTTCCAGCTTCAAAGCAAGACAAATCTGCCATGCTCCGGTAGACATACTCAATTTCACAATCGCCATAGTTTAGCTTATGAGGGGCATGGTCAACTGGAAACATTCGCTCACTGGGCGGTAGATCGACAATGTACAATTTCTCCGGCAAATAGGGGTAGCCGAAATTCAACAGTGCGCCCCTTGAGTCATCATGATGAGCGCCTCCGATATCTAGAATTATTTTTGCTTCGGGCAACAGAGTTTGCACCATCTCTAATCTTGACTGATGAAAAATTTGGTGCAGCGAAGCGCTATCTGCTCGAATTTTAAACTCATCCGAACTAAACAATGCTTTCACAAGTTCTAACCGAGGAAGCCCATTCTGTAACTGAGGAAGCCAGCCCGATACCCCTATTGGATCAACTTCACGCTCAAACAAAACCTGATATGCCATTGTTAGAAAGGCTTCGTCTGAAACGCTAGAAGGCTCTTCCTTCAAACGTATAAACGTTTTTCTCAACGCTGTTGCCCAAGCTCGGAAACTGCTCTTTTTTTCAGTTAGACGCATTGTTTAGTGCCTCAATTAAACGTTGCTGTACACTCTCAGACGTAAAGTTTGAAAAAACATATTTCTGAGCCAATCGACTCATGTCTTCTGACTGAGGTTGATCAGAAAGTAGCTCTTGAATACTATTTGCAAAACTTTGATAGTCACTATAAATCTTTCCACCCCCACTGTGCGTAACGTGCTCAACCAAAACTTGACACACACCATTAGCTAATATAGGCGTTCCTTGAGCCATGGCTTCTAGCGCGACGATGCTGAAGCTTTCATAAGGTGAAGGCATGACAAACAGAGCGGCTCCTGCCATCAGTTTAAATTTTTCTTCAGATGAAACGAAACCTCGAAAGTCAATGTCTTGATGCTTGGGAATCCGCATATAGTCTTTCCCAGTTAAGACTAGCCGCACATTCGAGGGATGCTCTTTCTTAAATTGAATGAAAAAATCAATCAGTTCTTGGCACCCTTTACTGGGATCGATCCGACCACTGTAAAGCAGGTACGGGTACTGGGCTTGGTAGGGCGATCGCGGCTCAGTATCAATCGCCATGGATACGAGTTCTCCCGGTAATTCTCCCCACAATTGCCGACCGACTTCTCGCTCTGCATTCGTTAGCCAGAGGAGCGATCGTACTCGCTGAACCATATACTTATAGGCTGACAGATAAGCAACAGGTTCATCATGAAGTGTCGGTGCAATGAACACTTTAGAAGGTGGAACCTGAGGCACACCGAAGTAGGTAGTGGGATATAAATAAGTAAAGAAAATAATGGCTTGATAGTCTTGCCAATGTTGGTTCAGAAAAGCATAGAGATCTTTGCAAAAAGGTCCTTGATGACGAATGAATTCTTCTTGTAAGGCAACACTCCAAAGAATGCGCTCTCTAGACGGGTCCGCTGAGGGGGTGTCATTTCCCACCCAACGATGCTTTTCAAACTCGCGCAGCAAACGAGCATGAAGTTCATGCCAATAGGTACTACGAATCAGCGTTACCGGAAAGCGATGAATGCAAATGCCTTCACGAATCTCTCGTCCTACGGGCAAAACGTTTTTCCATTCAACGTAATCAAGTGCCGTCGTTGTTAGTAAATCAATTTGATAGTGGTCTTTCAGCAGCGTTGCCCACTGCCACGCTAATGCTTCTGAACCGCCAACGATACTCTCGTGGCAACGCTGAACAACGAGGGCAATTCGATTCATGCTAGATGCTGAATAAAGGCCAGAAAACGAGCTTCTAATTTTTGATAACTAAACATCTCTTGATACCGTCGCCAGCCCAACTCTCCTAAACCAATGCGAACGGTTTCGTCATTTGCAATATGGTCAAGTGAACCTGCTAGAAGATATGAATCAGGCTGATCCCAAACTAATCCAGCTTTTCCAACGGTCGAGGGAATGGCTGTTGAACCATAGGCCACTATTGGTAGCTTCAGGGACATGGCTTCGACTAGCGGTACACAGAATCCTTCATGATCACTCGTAATCATGAAAACATTAGCAATTAAATAATATGCCTTGAGCGCTTCAGCTGACACGCCTCCTGTAAAGATAACGGCTTTTTCTAATCCTAAATCTTCAACTCTTCGATGCAAAAATCGGTTATAGGTTTCCAGCCTCTCATCTTCTTTTCCAACAATTAGAAGCCGGCTATTCCGGTTGTAGATTTTGTAATAAACATTAAATGCGTCAAGCAGCGCTAAATGCCCCTTATTTGGAACAAGACGACCTACCATAAGAATATTAAACATGCCATCTAAGAACTGATCTAAAACAGTTAAATCAGCATTTCCATAATGGCTTTGCTCAATCCGGTGGAACGGTGGTAAAACAAAACTCTTTGCTTTGGGTACACCCAGCGCCTCTAACTCACGAGCATTGTATTCGGAGTCAGATAAATAAAGCACATCTGATTGACTAGCAACCAGTTTCAGTTGTTCTCTGCCTGCTTGACAAGCATTGACATAATCTACACTAATGCTTTCAAAATACTTAGCAGGTGTGACATTGTGATATTTGACAATCTTTTGACACTCCAGAGTTTGAAGCAACTGCAAGCCAGAATCCCAGCCCACCGAGAAGTGATAAATCAGAATACTAGAAGGATTGGTAAGAAAATTTTGAATTTCGCTAGCATGCTTTACATCAACTGTAGAAACGCTCCAAGTTTCTGCAAAAAGTTGAGCATTGTACCCTTGCTTAGTTAGGGCATCGCACATACCGATTGCATCGTGTCCGACCGCATCTCTTTCAAGAAGGCAGGGCGTTAGGATCGCAACATTAATCATAATTGTAAGAGCATACCCTTGCGGAATTTAAGAGTTGTAGAACTTTCTGTCTCACTATACCGAATGATGTAACAGTTGTAGTATTTAAAGCTGCTGTACTCAGGACTTTTTCCAACTATTAAAAATCTTTAAGAAGCTCAATGTTGGCTTAAATCCCCTCCTTAGTGACTGTCATATTCAGCAAGAATTGGATGCTTATGTGGTTCTTCAAGACGTTCTTCTAAAGCAGTGGCTTGGCGTTGTACATCGTTTAGCTGTTTCTGTAAATCTATAATCTGTTGAGCTAGTTGATGATTTAGAACCAATGATTCTCTCATTGCATAAATTATTGAGAGATTGACAGCTCTCTGCTCTTTGAATAGGAAATGATAAACTCGTAGACAAAATCGCTGTAATCGCCGACTGAGATTAAGTGGAAAGCGGTTCAGTTTGGTTGGAAGATCGCGGCGGGGTTGGGATTTTTCAGTGGCAGCATTAAGGAGCGTCTCAATGTGGCTTAGTCGTAGTGCAGTGCCGATCGTTAGGGAACTACTTTGGATCGGGTAAGAGACACTATGTTTTCGGTGGGCAACATCTTCTTTAATCTTTTGCATCAATTCATCTACGTCAATCTCGGAATATTTTTCTGTCGTCATGGTTGCCTCGCGAAACTAACTACCAAAATAATTTATGCACCCTGCGATCGTTAATCTGAAGAATTATCAGGTCGCGCTAGCGTCAAAAACTTGGGATCATCATCAAAAATTTTACATCCCCCATAATACTTGTTTTACTCGTAACCAAAAAGCTCTCAACTTCCAGAACTTAGTGCTCTCCATGGCTTGAACATGCTCATGCAAACGTTGAACTTGCTCATGTAAATCGGATACTTTTGCTTGCGTGTGGTGAAGCTGCTGTTGAGAGTGCTCAAATTCTGCTTGCGTGTGGTGAAGCTGCTGTTGAGAGTGCTCAAATTCTGCTTGCGTGTGG